>JBBRID010000400.1:0-3924 GCA_038221635.1 Burkholderiales bacterium | reverse complement strand
AGCCTATCGTGTTGCTCGATGTGCTTCTTGCCACCAGCCCGGCAGCTAACCCAGCCACCAGCGCTTTCGACAGCGGCGAGCGCATCGGCGAGCGCGCAGCGGTGCGTTTCGATGCCGGATTCGCGCCGCTGTCGTGGCAACTGGCGCGCGCGGTGCGGCGCCAGTTGATGCACCGTTTCAACCCGCAGTTCTGAGCATGGCGTCAGTGTCCGGCATGCATCATCTTGCGCAGGTCTTGCCGGTGCCGGGTGTCGTCTGGGGCGCTTACCCCTTGCGGCCACCCGCCGATCTGGCGCCGCATTGGCGAGGTCTCGTGCCGCAATCGGCGCGCCTGTCTTGCCGCCGCGTGGCCAGGCGCGCCACCGATTCGGCTGCTTTTTGGCAAGGGCTCGATGTGGCGACCCGTTGCGCCGAGTTGCTTGCGCTTCGCACTCGTCTGCGACGTGACGGCCTGAAGACTGAGTGGGTGGCGGCAGCCCTGGGCGCCGCTTGCGCCGCAGCAACGCAGACGTTGGCGCAGACGCCACGGCCAAGCCAGCTGATGGCCGCAGCCGCGCTGCTCGACAACCGGATGGCTGAGATGGCCACCGGCGAGGGCAAGACACTCGCTGTCGGCATCGCGGTTGCCGTGGCCGGGCTGGCCGGCATTCCGGTTCACGTGGTGACGGCCAACAGCTATCTTGCGCAGCGCGATGCGCAGCGGCTCGCGCCGTTCTATCAGTTGCTCGGCCTCGACGTGGCGGCCCTGTCGGGCAGCGATGAAGAAGACGCCAAGCGCGCGATCTACCGCTGTTCCATCGTCTATGCAACCGCCAAGGATCTGGCCTTCGATTTTCTGCGCGACCGCCAGGCCATGGCCTCGGCGCACCCGCTCGAACGCGCGGCTGAAGCGCTCGGCGGCAACCCGCCGCCGATGCCGATGATGCGCGGCTTGTGCATGGCGGTGCTCGACGAGGCCGACAGCATCCTGCTCGACGAGGCCGACGTGCCGTTGATCCTGTCGCGCAGCGTGCCGCACGGTGCGCGTCGGGCCTTCATGTGGCAGGCCTTGGCGCTGGCGCGCAAGCTCGAGAACGGGCGCGATTTCATCGTCAACGCGGCCGACCGCAGTGTTGTGCTGACACCGGCCGGCGAGTTGGCACTGGGCGGTCTGGCCAGCGGACTCGGCGGCCCCTGGCTGCGCCCTCGTTACCGCCGCGAGGCCATCACCATCGCTCTGGCCGGCCTGCACGCCTTGCACCGCAACCTGCACTATCTGGTTCGCGACGACGCGATCGAATTGCTCGACGAAGTGACCGGCCGAGTGGCCGCCGGACGCGTCTGGTCGCGCGGTCTGCACACCGTGGTTGCATTGAAGGAAGGCCTGAAGCCGCCGGCGGAAACCGAAACCATTGCGCAGACGACGTTTCAGCGCTTTTTTCAGCGCTACTGGCGTTTGTGCGGAATCAGTGGCACCTTGCTCGAGGCACGCGCCGAGTTGAAGGCCGTGTACGGGGCGCGGGTGCTGAGCATTCCGCTGCATCGGCCATGCCTGCGCAAGGATCTGCCGCCGCGCCGGTTTGCCGATACCTCGGCAATGTGGCGCGCCGCGGCTGCGCGCATTGCCGAGGTGCGCAACGCCGGCCGGCCGGTGCTGGTTGGTACCGACAGCGTCGCCGACTCGCTGAGCCTGTCAGCGCAGCTCGAGCGGCTGGGCGTCGTGCATCGGGTGCTCAATGCCTTGCACGATGCCGATGAGGCGGTGATCGTCAGCGAAGCCGGCCGAGCCGGGCAGGTCACGGTTGCGACCCGGATGGCCGGACGGGGCACCGACATCGAACTCGACGCCGCCGCGCTGGCGGCCGGCGGCTTGCATGTTCTGAGCTGCCAACACAACCCGTCGCGCCGCCTCGACCGGCAACTCGCCGGCCGCGCCGCGCGACATGGTGATCCGGGCAGTGCGGAGGCCTGGTCGTGCGGCAGTTTCAACTATTCCGCGCAGGCCGACGATTCCCCCGAAGCCTTGGTCGATCAGACCGCCTCGATGTCGAGACTGCCGGGCTGGGCATTGACCGCGCAGAACCGCTGGGCGCAGTGGCGCGAAGAACAGCGACGCAGCCTGCTCAGGCGCAGTCTGCTGGAGCAGGACCAGCACTGGGAGCGCCGTCTCGCCTTCGCTGGCACGACCAACTGAGGCCATTCCCGCGTTCTTCTGTGGCAACAGCTTCAGCCGCGATTCCCCGCCCGGCCACTCAAGTTCGAACCCTAATCTGTCGATATCAGCCCACGAGCTTGCGCTTGTCATGTCCCGGCCAAGCAGCAGAAGCCTCCCTTTTTCATGCCTTTTCGAGGCCTGCCCGGGCCCCCTCCACAGCTAACCTCCTTGCCATGGAATCCATCTCCCACCCACATGGCCGTAGACGCAAGAGCACCCGTGGCGCTGCATCTGCGGCTCGTTTTCCACGGCGTGGCGGCGTGATCGCGGCGATCGTCCTTTTCGGTCTCGCCTTCGTCATCGCCGTTCCGTTGGCTCAAGCAGCACCGCCCGCATCCAAGCCGCTCGGTTGCCTGATCGAGCCGGATCGGATCGCCGATGTCGGTTCGCAGGTCGTGGGCCTGGTCGAAAAGGTCGAGGTCGAGCGCGGCCAGATGGTTGCAAAAAACCAGTTGCTGTTGCAAATGCGCGCCGACGTCGAGCGCGCCAACGCCAGTGTTGCCGCCACCCGCTCGACGATCGACGCCGACGTGTTGGCCGCGCTGGCCAGCCTGCGGCTGGCGCAGCAGAAGATGAGCCGCGCCGAAGCGCTGGTGAAACAGAATTTCATCTCCAGCCAGGCCGTTGAGCAGGCCGCTGGCGAACTCGAGTTGGCGAAGCAGAAACTCAGCCAGGTGCGGGGCCAGAAACAGATCTGGATCGACGAGCGCCGGGTTGCGGAAGCCCAACTCGGCTTGCGCTAGGTGCGCAGCCCGTTCGCCGGTGTCGTTGTCGAGCGATTCGTCAACCTGGGTGAGCGGGTCGAGGAAAAACCGCTGCTTCGCATTGCAGTGATCGACCCGTTGCGGGTCGAGCTGATGGTGCCCACCTCGCAATTCGGCAGCTTGTCGCCCGGCGATCGTGTCACGATCCACCCCGAGTTGCCAGGCGTCGATTCGGTGGTCGCGACGGTTGCGTTTGTCGATCGCGTGCTCGATGCCGCCAGCAACAGCTTCCGGGTTCGCCTGACGCTGCCCAACCCTGACAACCGCTTGCCGGCTGGTTTGCGTTGCAAGGCCGATCTGCCTTCGGTGGCCGGCGCGACTCCGGCCGCCGCGCCGACGGTGCCGAAAACGGCGGCGGTGGCCGAAGCCGACCGCAAGCGTGGCTCGCCGCGGCCGCTCTGAGCCGCAGATGCGACTTCCCGCGCACGGTTGAGAGAGCAAAGCCAATGGCTTTTCGAGCAGCCGAGCGTGGGCGTCCGTTTGCCGAAGCAATGGAGGATCGAATCCTCCATTCGGCCGATCTATCGCCGCTGTTGCTGGTGCCGTTGCCGGGGGCGCAAAGCGTTCAGCACCAATCGGTGCAGTACGACACGACTGAAGGGTCGCAGCACACGCAGGAACTGGTCTTCGTCGACAGCGGCCTGTCCGGTGTCGAGCAACTGCTGCTCGATCTGCAGGCGCAGCGCAATGCCGGTCGACCGGTCGAGATCGTCCTGATCGACCCCGATCACGATGGCATCTCGATGATCACCTCCAGTCTGGAAGGTCGCACCGACATCGGCGCCGTGCATGTGCTCGCGCATGGCAGCGACGGCGTGCTGCAACTCGGCAACTCGCGGCTCGACGACCAAAGCCTGCTGCGGCGCGCTGCAGAAATTTCCGCCTGGGGCAACGCCTTTTCCGCCAAGGCCGACCTGTTGCTGTATGGCTGCGAGGTCGCGCAGACGGCCGGTGGCGAGGCCTTCT
>JBBRID010000399.1:0-3929 GCA_038221635.1 Burkholderiales bacterium | reverse complement strand
GCCTGCTGCGAGGATGGTGAACCGCGACGCGCCACACTGACGGGATGCCCCTGCCCCTTCTGCATTGCCCGATTGCCCAATGCGGCCGCATCGTTGCTCCGATGGCGGTGCAATTACAGTCCGTTTCCCGGCGCTGTCGCGGGCGGTTATATTTGTAGCTATAAATAAACTACGACCCAGTGCCTGCGCCATGCGGCTTTTGTGTTCGCGCACCGTCGCAGTCAACACCCAAATCTGCTCCACATGACCCACAAGACAACACTCTCGACGCTGGCCGTGATCTTCGGGATCGGCCTGCTCGCCACCGCAGCCTGGTTCTGGTCGCAACGCGGCGAGACCGAGCTGACGCCGCCGCCAAGCGATGTGTCGGCCAGTGCGCCGGTAGACAGCGCCGCCGCCGTCGCGTCGGCAATCATGCCGCCCGCATCGGCGGCATCGGCACCGTCTGCACTGTTCCCGGTCGAAGCGGCCGCGTCGGATGCGCAGGTCACGGCGGGCGGATTTGATTTTGCCGCCGCGCTGACGGGGCTGCTGGGCAAGAAGGCGGTTGACGAGTTGATGCAGACAACCGATTTCCCACGACGCTTCGTCGCGACGGTCGACAACCTGGGCCGATCACAGGCGCCTCCATCGTTGTGGCCGGTGCAGCCGACATCCGGCCGCTTTCTGATCGATGATCGTGACGGCAAGGTCTTCATCAACGCGAGCAATGCCGAGCGCTACGACCCGCTGGTGCGCTTGATCGAAGCGGTCGAGCTGCGACAGGCCGTCGGCCTGTATGCCCGCATCTACCCGCTGCTGCAGCAGGCCTACCAGGATATCGGCTACCCGAAGCGTTATTTCAACGACCGCTTCGTCGAGGTGATCGATCAGTTGCTCGCCACGCCCGAGCCCAACGCACCGTTGCAGGTTCATCTGACGGAGGTCAAGGGTCCGCTGGTGTCGACGCGACCATGGGTGCGCTACGAATTTGTCGATCCCGGGTACGAGCAGTTGTCGTCGGGACAAAAGATCCTGCTGCGCATGGGTCCGGAACCCCGTCGGCGGCTGAAAGCCCGATTGATCGAACTGCGCCGCGAGTTGACCCATGCACCTGGCCCGCGCTGAGGGCGCCCCGGCCGCTTCGGCGGAAGGGTGCCGTCTGGACGCCTGCCTCGATTTCCGGGTTTACCCTTAGTATGATCCTGACATGCAACCTGTCAAGGACACACTTTGGACGCAAACACGTTGCAAGAAGGCAGCGCCCTCCGCTCGCCCAACCAATCGCTGTCAGCCGCGCCGGTCAACCGACGTGAGGCCGCAGCCCGCAGCATCGCATCATGGTGGTCGCGCCAGCGCTGGGCGGATCAACGCTTCAATCTGGCGCTGCAAGGGGGTGGTGCCCACGGTGCCTTCACCTGGGGGGTGCTCGACGCACTGCTGGAAGATCCAAGGCCACAATTCGAGGGCTTGAGCGGCAGCAGTGCAGGAGCGATGAATGCGGTTGCGTTGGCCAGCGGCTGGATGCAAGGCGGACGCGACGGCGCCCGTCAGGCATTGGCCGATTTCTGGACCGCCATCGGTCGGCAGATTCCTTTCGGCATGGTGGTTCACGGCGCCGGGGAAGAGATCAGCTTGTCACCGGCCAGCAAGCTGCTCGCCGGCTGGGCCGGTCACTTCACCCCGGCACAGCTCAATCCACTCGATCTCAACCCGATTCGCACGGTGCTCGACAAGCAGATCGATTTCGAACGATTGCGCCGCAACAACCCGTTCAAGCTGTTCGTCGGCGCAACCCATGCCAACACCGGCAAGCTGCGGATCTTTTGCAATGCCGAGCTGAGCGTGGAGGTGTTGCTGGCATCGGCATGCCTGCCGAAGATCCATGCCGCAGTCGAAATCGACGGCGAAATTTTCTGGGACGGTGGCTACAGCGCCAACCCGGCCATCTTCCCTCTGTTCTACGACTGCCATTCGACCGACGTGCTGCTGGTGCTGTTGAGCCCGCTGCTGCGCGAGGCCACACTCGACAGCGTCGAGGCGATCAATGCCCGCATCGCCGACCTCGGCTTCAGCGTCCACTTCATGCGCGAGATGCGCATGTTTGCGCAAGCCGCCGACTATGCGGCCCGTGGTGGCTTCGGCATGGGACGGCTCGATCGGCGGATACGGAAGACGCGTTTCCACATGATCGACACCAGCGACGTGAAGAGCCTGCAGCGCAGCGACACCAAGGCGCTCGCGCACGGCCCATTCCTCGAGATGCTGCGCGATCAGGGCCGGGACTGTGGAAATGCCTGGCTTGCCGAACACTACGCCGCCGTCGGCACGCGCTCGTCGATCAACGTCAAGGCATTGTTCGGTTCGTGAGGTCCACGTGCGATCGACACTGGCCCCTTGATGCTTGTTGCGTTTTGGAAACTTGCCGCACATCCACAGCGCCGCGGCGCGGAAAACTGGCAAGATGGAACGATGAGCCAGGGATACGGGATCGAGTCGCAACACAAGCCGAATGGCGGACCGCATCGCAAGCCGGCGCGTTTCATGGTCATCATCGATTCGGCCGGTTCGATGCTTGCGAAGCTGTTTCTCGACAACCGGGAAGAAGTCGGCGAGTTCGACGCCGGCTCCGAAGAGGTGGCGCAGATGGCCATAGGGCTGAAGCCGACCCAGGATGCCGGCGATCCGGCCTGGGACGACGCGCTCGGCGCCCACAGCGCTAAAGAACGGGCCGCGGCCGACGTCTACCGGCTCGATCTGTAGGCCGGCCCTCGCCCGCAAAGGGCAGCCGAGGGGCTGACCGAATGCCGCACGCCATCCACCCGACGAGTTGACCACCGAGCCAGTGCACCGGCGCCTGTTGCAGCAATGGGGCCTGGGACTCTGCGGCCCTGTTTGTCATGTGCTGCCATGCCCTATGCAGGCTCAACAACTTTGTACAACCGTCCGCCACAGGACAACAACGCGATGGCCGTCAAGACCAGGACCAGCGTCATGGGCGAACCGATGGCAAGAGCAGGCGGGCGATGGCCGCACCGATGCCCGAGCTGTCCAAGCCCGTCTGTTCGGCACCGCACACCCCAAAATGCATTGAACTGGTCTTCGTCGTCATCTGCGTGGTGGCGATTCTTCAGGCGCTCGGGCGCCGCTTGCCGGTCCCGATGGCCGTGTTGCAGATTGCGGCCAGCGTCAACCCGGGACCGCAGCAACCTGCGTCGATGCGGCCCCATGGGATGATTACCGATGGCGCACTCGCCAGAGAAGTCATTCAATGCAGCTTGGTTGCTGCGGGTTCTGGAGCCCAGGGGATCACCGGTCCCACGTGGGTCACGCTTGCTTTATCGACACGTTCGGCGATTGACTGCCGACCAATTGGGGATCAACGGAATGTTGAAGCATCAAAAATGCTCACTGGCCAGCGTCGCCTGCCTCGCCCTGCTTGCCTCGGGTGGTTGCTGGGCGGCGGACAGTTCCAAGGCCGATGCCGCGGCTGCGGCGGGTATTCAGGCGCTCTCGAAGGGTGATCCGTTCCTGCCGACAGATGATCGGGCCACGATCCGATTTCTTGAAAAAGGCAAGCGCTACCATCACAGCTCGGGTGCGTATGTCTTGTTTCAGATGGATGGAAACCTGGAGTACCACGCCGCTGACGGTCGAGCGCTGTGGGCTCTCAGCAAGGTGACCGACAAATATCGCCAAACGGACTCTATCGCGATCGGCGGGGGCTTCTTGTCGGTATTCGATTCGAAGAGGAAAGTCGTCTGGTCTGTGGGCACGGCAGGAACCCCGTCATTCTTGAGCATCGGTCAGCAAGACGCCTTGGTGTTGACGGATGGAAAAAACATTCTCTGGTCGAGCGGACCGCTCACCGCCCTTGCCAACGTCACGGCGACGCCCGATCCCTTTGCGACCCCCAACAATGCGTCAAAGGCGCCGGCAGGCGACGCCAT
>JBBRID010000398.1:0-3959 GCA_038221635.1 Burkholderiales bacterium | reverse complement strand
GCGCCGACCGGCAGCATCAGGGTTTTTTCGAGCGCGCAAGTGGTGGCACCTTGTTTCTCGACGAGATCACCGAGATGCCGGTCGACCTGCAGGTCAAGCTGTTGCGCGTGCTGGAAACCGGGCGCTTCATGCGGGTCGGCTCGACCCAGGCACAGGACGCCGACGTGCGAATGATCGCGGCCACCAACCGCGTACCGTCCGAGGCCGTTGCAACCGGCAAATTGCGCGAAGACCTGATGTACCGCCTCAATGTCTTCCCGGTGGATTTGCCACCCCTGCGTGAGCGGCTGAGCGACATTCCCTTGCTCGCCGACCATTTTCTTCGTGCATTCGCCAAGCAGGAAGGCATCAGCAAACGCTTCACGCCGCATGCGCTTGAGCAGATGGCCCGTCATGCATGGCCGGGAAACGTGCGTGAGTTGCGCAATGTCGTGCAACGGGCCTATGTAATGGCGAGCGACGACATCATCGATGAATGCTGGCTGCCAAGGCCTCGGGCATCCGTCCCGGGCCTCGGCTCCAGCCCAGCCTCAGCCAACAATGGCGCGACGCATGCCCAGCCTCTTCCAGGCAACGGCCGCGACGACAGTGTGGTGCTGACCATCGGCTGCTCGATGGCGGAGGCTGAAAAAATGCTGATCCTCGCAACCCTGCGCCACTTCAGGCACCACAAGGAGCGTACCGCCGCGACGCTCGGAATCAGTCTGAAGACCCTGTACAACCGGCTGAAGGAATACGCCGCACACGAGGCGCGACGGGGTGATCATGCTTCCAGGATGATCGATGAGCAGCAGGCAGACGGCGTCACCGGCTGATTTACATTGGGCCAGTGACGCAGAACCCGGCCTGCGCAGGCTGCTCAAGCCGCCGACAACATGTTTCGTCGGGCCGGCGGCGTCTGGCCGCGTCGAGGCAGCAGGCGTTTATCGATCCGCTCCAGCGTATGAAACAGCAAGAACGGTTTGTGCCACACCTCGCAAAAGCCTGAGCCCCGTTTGTCGAATGTCTGGTCCGACGTGACGGCGATGGCCGGAGCCTGCATGCAGGTCGGCAAGTCGCGCAACTGCTTCAACAGATCTGCGCCATGGCAGTCCGGCAAATGCAGATCAAGCAACAGCATCGCTGGCGCCATCGTCGCTGCAATGTCCGAGGCCTCTTTGCCACATCTGGCGATTGCGAGCTTGAGCATCGGGCGGTAGTCGAACAAGGCCCGCATCATCAGCACATTGAGCGGTTCATCCTCGACATAGATTACCGATAGCCGCCCGTCCGCATCTTCAAGGTTTGACATGTGCCCTCCCGTATATGTCTTTGGTGTCTGGCACGGCAATCGAAGTTCCCGGGCGCCCGTCGTCCGTTCCAGATCGCAAGCGGGCTCGGCACATGCTTTGCTTTTGATGAGAACCCTTTCTTTTTTTTCAGCAGCCAATGCCAGTATGCACTTCATCTTCGAGCTTCAGTTGGCGGCACCCCGCAGGGTGCGTGCTGGCCGGCTTCTACCGCGCAGCAGATGCCAACATGGCCAAATTGGTGTTGACCGACCGCGGCCATGAAATGGCTGGCGTATACCGCTGCACCGACCTGCTGTGCATCTATGCCGGTTCGGCGCAATCAGGCGTTGGGGCAGCGCAGGCATTCGAGCCCGTGGCAGAAGGCTGCGAATGTCACTGGCTGTTGATCCCGGTCGATGTCGACGACGTCGCGATCGTGGGCGAGTATTTGCAAGCCTGCGGGGCAGAGCGCACGAATTACTGCAAGTTCTGCAGCAAAGAGGCTGTTCGCCAGGCGCGTTCCGACATTGTTCGGCGCATGTGCAGGCCAAGGGTCGTTGTCATGGACGAACGGGGACGTCAAGGCGTTGCAGTTGCCGAATTTCATCCGCTCTCATGGTCCGCTTGGACGGGCAGTTTTGCAGGAGCAGTCAATGGGTGAAAAAAAGAAAACTCGTGCCGGCAAAACGCTGAAGAAGCAACGCAAAATCCAGCACGGTCAGGACAAACGCGACGCTTCCGACCCGCCTGACTCGACGAAAAAAAAATCTGCGGTGCAGGCTGGTTCCCGGCATCAGCCGGAGCAGTTTGCTGCGCAACATCTGCAAAAGCCCGGACGCGAATCCGATCTCGCCCCAGCTCCGCGGTTTCTCGCCCCAGACTACCGCGGCAGCGGCAAGCTCGACGGCTTTGCGGCATTGATCACCGGCGGCGATTCGGGTATCGGCAGGGCGGTAGCCGTGCTGTTCGCGCGCGAAGGCGCGGATGTCGCGATCGCGTACTTGAACGAGCATGACGATGCCAGGGAAACTGCTCGCTGCGTCGAGGTCGAAGGTCGGCGCAGCCTGCTGCTGCCCGGTGATGTCAAGGATCCGGCATGGTGTCGATCAGCTGTCGAGCGGACGGTCGAAGCATTTGGCCGGCTCGACGTGCTAGTCAACAACGCGGCTTTCCAGGAACATTCAGCGTCGCTCGAGGCATTGGAAGATGAGCGGTTGATGGAAACTCTCGAAACGAACATCGGCGGCTATTTCCGGATGGCAAGGGCTGCGGTGCCGCACCTGAAAAACGGCGCGTCGATCATCAATACCGGATCGGTCACAGGCCTGCGCGGCAGTGCCGAGCTACTCGACTATGCGGCCACTAAAGGGGCGATCCACGCCTTCACCAAGTCGCTTGCGAGCAACCTGCTCGATCGCGGGATCCGCGTCAATGCGATCGCTCCGGGCCCGGTATGGACGCCGTTGAATCCGGCCGACCGACAGGCCGACGACGTGGCCACGTTCGGCCAGGGCAGCGACATGAAACGCGCCGCGCAGCCCGAAGAATTGTCCCCGGCCTATGTGTTTCTGGCGTCGCCGGTTTGCTCTGGCTACATCACAGGCGTGGTCTTGCCGATCACCGGCAGCGTAGGCGCGATTTGACACCCGCGCAGATTGGTGCAAGCTTGTCGATCCGTAACAACCTTCCATCGGCAAGCCATGAAACAGTCCCGCGAGCAGAGTGACAGCCTTGGAAAAGTCGAGGTCCAGGCGGGTGCGCTGTGGGGTCCGCAGACCCAGCGTGCCGTAGCCAATTTTGCGATTGGCGGCGAAATCATGCCGCTGGAGCTGATCCATGCGCTGGCCCGCATCAAGGGCTGCTGTGCCGTCGTCAACGGTCGTCTGGGTCGCCTCGATCCCATGCTGGCGACGGCCATCGACGAAGCCGCGGAGCAGGTCAGCGCTGGCCGCCATGATGCGCAGTTTCCGTTGTCGATCTGGCAGTCGGGTTCAGGTACCCAGAGCCACATGAACGTCAACGAGGTACTGGCGACGCTGGCCGCCGAGCGGCTGGACGGGCGCAATGTCCACCCGAACGACGACGTCAATCTGGGGCAATCTTCGAACGACATGGTTCCCAGTGCCATGCATCTGGCCACACTTACGGCCCTGCACGAGCGCTTGTTTCCCGCCATGGAAGGCTTGTGCAGTACGCTGGCCGGCTTGGCTGCCCGCTACGAGAAGGTCATCAAGCTGGGCCGCACCCACTTGCAGGATGCGGTGCCGCTTACCGTGGGGCAGGAGATCGGCGCCTGGCGCAGCCAGTTGCTGCTCGCCCGGGCGGCCATCGAAGCGAGTCTGCCTGCGCTGTTGGGGCTCGCCGTCGGGGGCACCGCCGTCGGCACCGGCCTCAATACGCATGCCGATTTTGGTGCCTGGGTTTGTCGGGAATTGTCGGCCCGCACGGGCTTCGATCTGGTCTGTGCAGCCGATCGTTTCGCGGCCCTGGCCGGGCATGAGGCCTTGCTGGCCACGCATGGTGGATTGAAGGTGCTGGCGGCAGCGATGAACAAGGTGGCCAACGACGTGCGCCTGCTTGGCTCGGGGCCGCGCGCCGGGCTTGGCGAATTGCTGCTGCCGGCCAATGAGCCGGGCAGTTCGATCATGCCGGGCAAGGTCAACCCCACGCAGTGTGAATCGGTCGCGA
>JBBRID010000397.1:0-4010 GCA_038221635.1 Burkholderiales bacterium | reverse complement strand
GCGAAAATTTGTAGGAGCGGCTTCAGCCGCGATTGCAGCGGTGGTAGTCAAAAATCCAATCGCGCCTGAAGGCGCTCCCACAGAAAACCACGGGACCAGGGGCGTACAGCGCACGGTAGCCGTCGCCGTGAGCGGCGGGCGTGATTCGACGGCCTTGCTTCATTCGACGATCCGCCAAGCCGCCGACCTCGGCCTGCAGGTGCTGGCTTTGCACGTCAACCACGGGCTCATGCCGCGGGCCGATCAATGGCAACGCGATTTGCAAAATCGCTGCCAAGCATGGGCCAAGCGCGGTGCGCCATTGCGGCTGGTCTGCGAACGGATCGCCGACAAACCCGCGCGGGGCGACAGCGTCGAAGCCTGGGCCAGGCGGGTGCGTTATGGCGCACTGCGTCTTATGGCGCTGGCGGCGGGCTGCGACACCGTGCTGCTCGCACATCACCGCCGCGATCAGGCCGAGACTTTTCTGTTGCAGGCACTGCGCGGTGGCGGTGTGGCTGGGATTGCCGGCATGCCGGCCGCCGTGTTCCGCGATGGCGTGTTCTGGATGCGGCCATGGCTCCAACAATCACGCGATGCCATCGACGCGTACCTGAGACGGCATCGGCTGAGCTTTGTCGACGACGACAGCAATGCCGATTCGCGCTGGGCGCGCAACCGCATGCGCGAGCAAGTGTGGCCCGCATTGACCCAGGCCTTTCCGCAAGCCGAACAGGTGCTCGGCGATGCCGCGCGCTGGGCGGGCTTGGCGACCAGTTGCCTGCAGGATCTCGCCACGATGGACCTCGACCAAGTGGCCGACGAGCAAGGCTTGATCCTCGAGCGCTGGCTGACCCTCTCGCCGGCCCGACGCAACAATTCACTGCGCGCCTGGCTGCATCGAAGCGCCGCGCGGCCCGCCCCGGCGTCGCTGGTTGAACGCCTTGTGACCGAGTGGCCGGATTGCATTCAGACCGGGGCGCGTGGCGGACAGGTGTGGGATTGGGATGCCGATCGAATTGCCGCCTGGCGCGGCCACTTGATCGTCGTGGCCCAGGTTCACTCGCACGCCGCATCAGGATTCACTGATCGATCGGCCGCGTCAACCATGATTTCGATCGACCGTCCAGGCCACTACCCATTTCCAGAGTGGTCTGGCAGCCTGCTCGTCGAACCGGTTGCGACAGGCCAGGGCATTCCATTGGTCAAGCTGGCGTCAGTGGAGTTTCGTGCGCGTCAAGGCGGCGAGCAATTCCAATCGGGACCGCGCCGACCGCCGCGCAGCTTGAAAAAACAGTTCCAGGCCTGCGACATGCCCGCATGGACAAGGGATGGGCCGCTGATCTATGCGGGCGACCAATTGATCTACGTCGCCGGCCTCGGGCTCGACGCGCGTGCGGTCGTCGATGGCGGCGGCGATCTGGTGACAATCACCTGGCATCCTGAGCCAACAGCCTGAAGGCTTGGGTCGCCTTGGAGCTCCCGCTCGGGCACTTGCTAAAATCATGGGTTTTGCGCAGTGGCCGGTAAAAAATGCCGGCGAACTGCGTTCCGTATTCCGATCCGCATCATGGCACTCTTCGTTCACAAATACGGCGGCACTTCCATGGGTTCGCCCGAGCGGATCCGCAATGTCGCCAAACGCGTCGCAAAATGGGCGCGGGCCGGCCATCAGATGGTGGTCGTGCCGTCGGCAATGAGCGGTGAAACCAATCGACTGCTCGGCCTGGCCAAGGAGTTGTCGCCCGAGCGCTCGACGCCTGCTTTGCAGCGCGAACTCGACATGATCGCGTCGACCGGCGAACAGGTGTCGGTCGGCCTGCTGTCGATTGCGCTGCAGGCCGAGGGCATGCAGGCCGTCGGCTACGCAGGCTGGCAGGTGCCGATCCGGACCGACAGCGCCTTCACCAAGGCCCGCATCGAAAGCATCGATGACGCCAAGGTGCGTGCCGACCTGGCCGCCGGCCGCGTGGTCGTCATCACCGGTTTTCAGGGTGTCGATGCGAACGGCAACGTGACAACGCTGGGCCGTGGCGGATCAGACACCTCGGCAGTTGCCGTCGCGGCGGCGATGAAGGCCGCCGAATGCCTGATCTATACCGACGTCGACGGCGTCTACACCACCGACCCGCGCATCGTGCCCGAAGCGCGCCGGCTGCACACCATCAGCTTCGAGGAAATGCTTGAGATGGCCAGCCTCGGCTCGAAGGTACTGCAGATCCGATCGGTCGAATTTGCCGGCAAATACCGCGTTCCGCTGCGTGTGTTGTCGAGCTTCACGCCGTGGGACATCGACATCACCGAAGAGGCCGCATCCGGCACGCTGATCACATTCGAGGAAGATGAAAAAATGGAACAAGCCGTCGTTTCCGGAATCGCCTTCAATCGCGACGAAGCCAAGGTCAGTCTGCTGGGCGTGCCCGACAAACCGGGCATCGCCTTCCAGATTCTCGGGCCGGTGGCCGACGCGAACATCGACATCGACGTGATCATCCAGAACGTCTCGCACGATGGCCGCACCGATTTTTAGTTCACCGTGCATCGCAACGACTACCAGCGCACGCTCGACTTGCTGAAATCGACCGTGCTGCCGGCCACCGGCGCTGCGCAACTGACCGGCGATGCGAAGATCTGCAAGGTCAGCATCGTCGGCATCGGCATGCGCTCGCACGTCGGCGTGGCCAGCAAAATGTTCCGCGTGCTGGCCGAGGAGGGCATCAATATCCAGATGATCTCGACCAGCGAAATCAAGACCAGCGTCGTGATCGACGAGAAGTACATGGAACTCGCCGTGCGCGCGCTGCACAAGGCCTTCGACCTCGATCAGGTCGCGGAGTAAAACAACAGGCTGTTGACCAACCCGACCGGGTTTGCAGCGGCTTTGATCGGGTTAGAATGCGTGTCGTGCTGGAGCTGTGACCGAGTGGCCGAAGGTGCTCCCCTGCTAAGGGAGTAAGCGGGCAAAACCTGCTTCGAGGGTTCGAATCCCTCCGGCTCCGCCAAAAACAAGGTCCAAGAGGTCTCATACCGTCTCAGGAACCACGCTAAAGACCCGTCACCACGGGGTTTTTCGTTTCAGGGGGGTCTCATGTCGTCTCTTGACATCCCACCCGAAACGGGGGCATTGTTGGGGGCATGGGCCGCAAACGCTGGGGGCAAGCTTCCCGCAGCGCCGGACCTGGGGAGAACGAACCATGTCCCTCACCGACACCGCCTGCCGCAACGCCCGTTGCCCCCAGGGCAAGTCCTTCTTGCGCCTGTCCGACGCGCAAGGCCTCTACCTCGAAGTCATGCGCCCCGGCGAACGCAGCCCGAACGGCTCGAAGCTCTGGCGCTGGAAGTACCGTGTGGCCGGCAAGGAGAAGCGCCTGGCGCTTGGCCACTATCCCGCCGTCAGCCTGGCCGAGGCTCGCCTCGAACTGGCCAAGGCCAAGGCGTTGCTCGCCGCGGGCACTGACCCGGGCGAAGCGCGCAAGGACGCCAACTACGCCCGCCTGGTCTCCCGGGAAACCGCCTTCGAGCCCGTCGCCCGGCAATGGTGGGCAGATGGAAGATCGACAAGACCGAGCGCTACGCCGTCTACGTGATGTGCCGGCTCGAGTCCGATGCCTTCCCCGTGATCGGCCACAAGCCCGTCGCCGAGTTGACCGCGTTGAGCTTCGTACGCATGGCCAAGAAAATCGAGGAACGCGGTGCCGCCGAACTGGCGCGCCGCGTCCTGCAGACCAGTGGACAGGTCATGCGCTGGGCTGTGGCGCATGAGCTGGCGCCGCGCAACCCGGTGGCCGATCTGAAACCGGCGGACTTCCTGAAACCGCGCGACGTCCAGAACTTCGCCCGCGTCGGTGCCGCCGAACTGCCGGAGCTGATGCGCAGGATCAACGCCTATCGCGGTGCGGTCTTCACGCGCCTGGCGCTCAAGCTGATGGCCTTGACCTTCGTGCGTACCTCGGAGCTGATCGAGGCGCAGTGGCAGGAGTTCGACATGGAGACAGCGGAGTGGACGATCCCGGCCGACCGCGTAGGCCGCA
>JBBRID010000396.1:0-4023 GCA_038221635.1 Burkholderiales bacterium | reverse complement strand
GCGAGCAGTTCAACTGACCAAGACATCGATATGGGCTTGAAAGGATCGAAGACCGAGCAGAACCTGAAGGACGCCTTTGCAGGCGAATCACAGGCAAACCGCCGGTATCTGTATTTCGCAAACAAGGCCGACATCGAGGGACAGAACGACGTTGCTTCGTTGTTTCGCTCGACCGCCGAAGGCGAGACCGGCCACGCGCACGGCCACCTCGAATTCCTCGAGAACGGTTCGGGTGACCCGGCCACCGGTCTGCCGATCGGCTCGAGCCGTCTGAACCTGGCTGCCGCGGTAGCCGGCGAGACCCACGAGTACACCGACATGTACCCGGGCATGGCCAAGACGGCACGCGAAGAGGGCCACGACGAAATCGCTGACTGGTTCGAGACGCTGGCCAAGGCCGAACGTTCGCACGCCAACCGTTATCAGAAGGCGCTCGACGCTTTGGTCGACTGACGCTTCGCTTCATCGATGACCATCAACAAGGGGCGTGATGCCCCTTGTTTTTTGATGGGGGTTGCAGAATTATCCGAACGCGAGGAGACGCCACGATGGCTACAGAAGGCAACCTGCAAGCGCCGACCCGGCACCCGATCGACTGGAAGAATCCCGAGTTCTACGACGAGGCAGCGTGCAACACCGAGTTGGAGCGGGTCTTCGACATCTGCCATGGTTGCCGGCGTTGCGTGAGTCTTTGCCAGGCGTTCCCAAACCTGTTCGATCTGGTCGACGCGACCGAAGACGGCGAGGTGCATGGCGTCCCCAAGTCCGATTACGCCAAGGTCGTCGACCAGTGTTATCTGTGCGACTTGTGCTTCATGACCAAGTGTCCGTACACGCCGCCGCATCCGTGGAACCTCGATTTTCCGCACACCATGTTGCGCGCCAAGGCGATCAAGTTCAAGAACGGTGGCGTGGGCGCTGGCGAGCGTTTGCTGGCGTCGACCGATGTGCATGGTCAGTTTGCCGGCATCCCGGTGGTGGTGCAGGTGGCGAATGCGCTGAACAAGACCAAGCCGGTTCGCAAGCTGCTCGACACCACGATCGGCGTTCACCCCGACGCCTGGCTGCCCGAACTTGCCACCAAGCGCTTCCGCTGGAGCGCCGACCAGCAGGGCCAGGCGACGGTCGTCACCAATGGCGAGCGCACGCCGGGCAAGGTGGCGATCTTCGCGACCTGTTTCGTCAACTACAACGAGCCAGGCATCGGCCACGACTTGATCAGGCTGCTCGAGCACAACGAGATCCCGTATGTGCTGGTCGACAAGGAAAAGTGTTGCGGCATGCCCAAGCTCGAGCTGGGCGACCTGGATTCGGTGGCCGAGCACAAGGCCGCCAACATCCCGGTGCTGGTCAAATACGCGAAGGACGGCTACGCGATCATCACCGCGATTCCGAGCTGCACGCTGATGTACAAGCAGGAGCTGCCGCTGATGTTCCCCGACTGCGCCGATACGCAGGTGGTCAAGAAGGCGATGTTCGACCCGTTCGAATATTTCATCGCGCGCAACCGCGACGGCCTGCTGAAGACCGATTTCAAGACTGCGCTCGGCAAGGTGAGTTACCACATCCCCTGCCACGGGCGGGTGCAGAATATCGGCAAGAAGACCGAAGAGATGTTCAAACTCATCGGCAAGCAGGTGAATGTGCAGCTCAATACCGTCGAGCGCTGTTCGGGCCATGCCGGAACCTATGGCGTGAAGACCGCGACGCACCCGATCGCGATGAAAATCGGCAAGCCGGTCTTCAAGGCGATGGCCAAGGACGAACCCGATTTCATCAGCTCGGATTGTCAGCTGGCCGGTCACCACATTGCGCAGGGCTTGCAGGTCAACGGACTGCCTGCGGCCAGGCTGGCTCATCCGCTGAGTCTGGTGCGAATGGCTTACGGACTGGAATGACCACGATGAGCAGAAAACCGATCACCCGAGAGAGCCTGCTGACGCTGGAGGCTTATTCGAAGATCCGCAAGAGCAGCAAGGCCGACGCGATTGCGCATCGGCGGCTGCGTTCGGTGCACCTGGGCGACCATGTCAACGTGCAGTTCGAGAGCGAAACCAGCATCCGGCGGCAGATTCAGGAGATGCTGTTCATCGAGAAGATCTTCGACGAGGACGGCATCCAGAGCGAGATCGATGCCTACCAGCCGCTGGTGCCCGAGGGCAGCAACTGGAAAGCAACCATGCTGATCGAATACCCCGATGTGCACGAACGCAAACGCGAGCTGGGCCGGCTGATGGGCATCGCAGAACGCATGTTTGTCGAGGTCGAGGGGCATGCGCGCAGCTATGCCATCGCCGATGAAGACCTCGATCGCGAAACCGACGAAAAAACCTCGGCGGTGCATTTCCTGCGCTTCGAATTTTCCAACGCCGCGCGGCAGGCGGTGCGCGCGGGCGCGGCCGTCAAGCTGGGCTGCGACCACACAAACTATCCGGCCCACGTGGTGATCGAGCCCGATACCTTGGCGAGCCTTGCCGGTGACCTGAGTTGATCCCACTGCAGCACGCCACGCTGACACGCACAGCACAACCAGGATCGATGTGACGCATCGCCGTGCGCTGATCGGCATGCTGGTCGCCACCCTGCTGTGGAGCACGGCAGGGCTGGTCACTCGCCAACTCGACCATGCGCGCAGCTTCGAGGTCACCTTCTGGCGCAGCTTCTTCACGGCGCTGACTCTCGGCGTCTATTTCGCGGCAACCCGGGGCAGGGCGGCGATCGCCGTCTTCGCCCGTGGCGGCCGGCCGCTTGCGCTGTCGGGGCTGATGTGGTCGGTGATGTTCACCTGTTTCATGTTGGCGTTGACACTGACGTCGGTGGCCAATGTGCTGATCACGATGAGCCTGGCGCCGTTGTTCACCGCGCTGCTGGCCCGCTTCGCTCTCGGCGCGCCGGTCGCGCGGCGCACCTGGGTGGCCATCGCGCTGGCCGGCGTAGGCATCGCCTGGATGTATGGGCACAAGATCAGCGCCGAGCCCGAGGCCTTGCTCGGCACGCTGGTCGCGCTGGCGGTGCCGCTCGCCGCGGCGGTCAACTGGGTCACGATCCAGCGCAACAACGCCGCGGTGGCGAGCGTAGGAGGCAGTGGTGATCGGGTCAGAGATGGGGCCAGAGATGGGGCCAAAGATGGGGTCGGCGGCGGTGCGGTCGACCTGACGCCGGCCTTGTTGATCGGCGCGCTTTTGTCGTGTGCGGTCAGCCTGCCGTTCGCGTGGCCGCTGCAGGGCTCGCTGCACGATATCGGCTGGCTGGCCGGGCTCGGTGTGTTTCAGCTGGCATTGCCGTGCATGCTGGCCGTCCATGTGGCGCGCGGCTTGACGGCACCCGAAGTGGCGCTGCTCAGTCTGCTCGAAGTGATCTTCGGCATCGCCTGGGCCTGGCTCGGCGCGGGTGAACGGCCGTTGCCGCAAGTGCTGGTCGGCGGCAGCCTGGTGCTCGGGTCCCTGGCGGTCAACGAATTTATCGGGATGATGGGCAGGCGCAGCGCTGCGGCCGGCCTCATTGCCCGCCCAGGTAGTACCAGCGCCCAGCGTCGCGTTTGAATTGGCTGGTTTCGTGCAGCCGGTGGGCGCGCCCGCCAAGTTTGCTGCGGGCAACGAATTCGACAATTGCGTGGTCGGCGTCAGTGGCCGCTGAGCGGCGCACCTCGAGCCCCAGCCAGCGCAATTCCGGCGGGTCGGGCTCGAGTGTGTCCGGGCGAGTCGTCGGATGCCAGGTGGCGAGCAGGTAGTCGGGCAGGCGCAGCACGTAAGCGCTGTAGCGCGAGCGCATCAGCCTCTGTGCGTCGGGTGCTTGCAGCGCCAGCGGGCCAGCGTGATACAGGCCGCAGCAGGCGTCGTAGGGCTGACTCGAGCCGCAAGGGCAGGGTGATCCGGTCGAATTTTCTGGGTCGCGTTGCATGCCCCTTATCTTGGCATGTGCAATTGGTTGATTGATTGATTGATTTTTGTAGGAGCGGCTTCAGACCCGCATCAAGGGGGTACAAAAACCCCAATCGCGGCGGAATCCGCAACCTCCAAAAAG
>JBBRID010000395.1:0-4023 GCA_038221635.1 Burkholderiales bacterium | reverse complement strand
TATCCCGATCCTGATGATCACGCACGATCCTGAAGATCTGGCCTGGTTTGGCGAGCAAGCGATCGGCCTGAACAATGGCAGCGTTGTCGGCCAGCCGTTGGCGCGTCAGGCGCCAAAGGCTGAGAACTGAACGGGATCTTCCGGCCAGGATGAAAAAGCGCACCGTCGACCGGGCCGTCGATCACAGCAGTGCGGACCCGGCGGACGACCCCGGATCCACTGCGCTGACCGTCGGCGCCGAACTGCGGCTGAGCCTCGCGGGCAAGGATCTGGCGGGCAGCAGACGCATTGCCTTGTTGGCCGAAATCGCACGCGCAGGTTCGATCACGCAGGCCGCGAAAGCAGCCGGGCTCAGCTACAAGGGGGCCTGGGACGCCATCGAACAGATGAGCAATCTGGCCGGCGAGCCCTTGGTCGAGCGTGTTGCCGGCGGCAAGGGTGGAGGCCACACGCACCTCACCCCACGCGGCACGCTGCTGGTTCGAAATTTCGAGCGTATCCAGACCGAGCACCAACGTTTTGTCGAGCGGCTCAACCGTCAGGCCGATGGCCTTGGACGTGACTTTTCATTGATGGAGACGATCGCCATGAAGACCAGCGCGCGCAACCAGTTTTCAGGCGTCGTACGCAGCATCCGGGACGGTGCAGTCAACGACGAGATTGAACTGGCGGTGATCGGCGGGCAGACGATCGTCGCCACCGTGACACGGGACAGCCGGAACGACCTGGGCCTGCGGCCAGGCGCCTCGGCCTTTGCCTTGATCAAGGCCTCGTCGATCATCTTGATGACCGACATTGCCGGCGCTCGGCTATCAGCGCGCAATCAGCTCGCCGGCACGGTGTTGCGAATCACGCCAGGCGCAGTCAACACCGAAGTCGTCGTCGCGCTCGGCGGTGGCGGCACGATTGCAGCGATCATCACCCATGTCAGCGCAATCGCGCTCGGGCTGCGGGCCGGCAGCGCAGTCACCGCCATCTTCAAGGCATCGAGCGTGATCCTCGGTGTCGCTGCCTGACGGATCTGCCAACCAGCAGCTCAGTCGGCAAAGTCGTATGGGCCGCCGCGCTCCAGTGCGCGCCGGTAGGCAGGTCGCGCATGGATGCGCTGCAGAAAGTCCATCAACCGCGGGCGGCCGGCATTGACACCTGCGCGATGCGCGGCGGCCTCGATCGGGAAACTCATCTGGATGTCAGCGGCGCTGAACTCTTCACCGGCAAACCAGCGGCGATCGGACAGTTCGTTCTCGAGGAAATCGAGGTGCAACTTCAGTTGCGGGGTGATGAACCCGGCCGACACCTTGGCGACGATTCCTTTGACGATCGGCTTGACAAAGAAGGGCACCGGCGTCGATCCGATCTTGTCGAAGATCAGTTTCAGCAACAGCGGCGGCATTGCCGAGCCTTCGGCGTAATGCAGGAAATACACGTATCGAAGATGGTCAGGTGACGACCGCGCGGGCACCATTCTGCCGCCGCCATGACGCTCGGCGAGGTATTCCATGATGGCGCCGGATTCGGCAACCACCGTCTCGCCATCGGTCAGCACCGGCGACTTGCCGAGCGGATGGACAGCCCGCAGTTCGGGTGGCGCCAGCATTGTCTTGACATCGCGCTGGTAGTGCTTGATCTCGTATTCGAGACCAAGTTCTTCGAGCAGCCACAACACGCGTTGCGAGCGGGAATTATTGAGGTGGTGGACGACCAGCATATTGGGGCAAGCGCGAGACAGGATGACGAGATTGTCCGCTCAGCACGTCGTTGGCCATGGCGCGCCGTCCGGATGATCGCCGCCGACGGGTCGGGCAGGGGCCAGGCCGAATCTGCCTGGCAACTAGGAACCGCAGAGAATAGGGGATCAGTTGCCTGCGGATTCGAATCCGCAGGCAGGTACGCCGCTTGCCTGAACAGGGCTCGCTTTGCGCATTTCCGGGAGACAAACAATGCCAGACCGCCCAGCGGAAACCGACGACCCGCCGGTCACGTCATTTCCATCCGATGCGCATCGCATCCATCTTCAAATGCCGGTCGACGTGCGCAACCTGTCGTTGGCCGTGATTGCGGTTCTGGCAATCGTCTACACACTTCACTGGGCACAGGCGGTCTTCATCCCCGTGCTGCTGGGCGTCGTGTTCAGCTACGCGATGTCGCCAGCCGTTGATCGCCTGCAACGCTGGCGCATTCCGCGTGCACTGGGGATCACGCTGGTGATGCTGGCGGTGCTCGCAGGCATTGCCGGCGCGGTCTGGTCACTCGCCGACGACGCAACGGCAGTCGTCGAGTCGCTGCCCGCTGCAGCCGAGAAATTGCGCCAGTCCGTGCGCAAGGTTCGCAATTCCCCCGAGAGTCCGATCGAAAAGGTGCAGCGAGCAGCGACCAACCTCGAGCAGGCGGCAGCAGAAAGCAGCCAGGCCGCGCCGGCACCCGATCGCGGCGTGACGCGTGTGCAGATCGAGAAACCGAAATTCAACATCAAGGACTATCTGCTTTCTGGCACGCTCGGCCTGGCAGCATTTGCAGCCCAGGCCACGGTCGTATGCTTCATCGTCTTCTTCATGGTGGCGTCGGGCGACAACTTCAGACGCAAGATGGTGAAAATCGCCGGGCCCAAGCTGAGTCAGAAAAAGATCACCTTGCAGGTTCTCGATGAAATCAATCTGCAGATCCAGCGCTATCTGATGGTCCAGATCCACATCAGCATCCTGGTCGGCATAGTCACCGGCATCGCGCTCTGGTTACTCGGGCTGGAACGAGCAGCAGTGTGGGGCGTCGTGGCCGGCGTGCTGAATCTGATTCCCTACATCGGTGCGGCCGCCGTCGCCGCGGCCCTCGGAATGGCGGGCTTCGTGCAATTCGGCAGCCTCGGGCCAGCAGCCCAGTTGGCAGGTGTTTCGATCGGGATCCACCTCCTTACCGGCAATCTGGTTGCGCCCTTCCTGACCAGCCGCGCCTGCCGCATCGATCCGGTCGTGGTTTTCATCGGTGTGCTGGCCTGGGGATGGTTATGGGGCATGTGGGGCCTGCTGCTCGGCGCACCGATCCTGATGGCGATCAAGACGGTCTGTGATCGGGTCGAGGAGCTCAAGCCGGTTGGCGAACTGCTGGGTCCGTGAAACTCGGCGACTGACGCCGCGAAGACCGGTTTTGCCTACCCGGAGATGATGGACGATGTGTGCAGGGCGTACGCAGCCGGTGACCGCCCGCGGCGTGATCGCCACTTCCGCGGTGCGCAAACCCGGCCCGAAGCTGTCAGCGGACAATTTGGACGATATGGCGTTGCTGACCGACCGCCAGACCCGGCGGCTGGCCAGCCTGCATTGACATCGAACGAGACTTCAACGATGCAGACCAGTGGTGACTACAGCGCGGTAACCATGCAGATCAACCCGGCCGTCGACGAGATTGGCGCAAAGTCAGGACGATGAGCTCAGTCGGCAACTCAAAAACCAGCAAAGGCGCTGCCGCCATTTCGGGCACCGCATTCGCGACCCTGTTGCTCATCGCCTTCATGATGGGCGCCAACCACGTGGCCGCCCGACTTGCTTTCAACGACGGTGTCAGCGTGGCAACCGCGGTGACGTTTCGCAGCGCTATCACCGCCGTCGTCGTCGGTGCCTTGCTGGTGATACAGGGCGTATCGATCAAGCTCACCAGCCGCCACAAGCGTGCCTTGCCGGCGATCGGCTTGCTGGTCAGCATACAGAGCCTTTGCCTGTATTCGGCGGTGGCCCGGCTGCCGGTCGCTCTGGCGCTGCTGGCATTCAACACCTACCCGCTGTGGACTGCGCTGTGGGCTCGCGTGGTCTACAAACACCGTGCTGAGGCGCGCGTTGTGCGGGCGATGCCGGTGATGCTGATCGGGCTGGCAATGGCGCTCGATGTCTTTGGCGCCGCATCCGGGCTGGGTGCGGCTGCGCAGTGGCAAATCATCGGTGCCGGCGTGGCGTTCGCACTGGCCGCAGCAGCCACCTTCGGCCTGGCGCTGGTGCTGACGCAGCACGAGGCGGGCGACCTCGACGGGCGGCT
>JBBRID010000394.1:0-4035 GCA_038221635.1 Burkholderiales bacterium | reverse complement strand
ATCGGCCAGCAACTGCTTGGCGACGCCGTATTCGATCTTGATTTCTTCGGCGTCTTTGGTCGGCGTGCGCAGCGCCATCGCAATGTCGCTGGTGATCAGGTCACCGGCAATCGGAATCACCGCGGTATGGCGGATCGAACCGTCGGTGAAGATCGCGACATCGGTTGTGCCGGCGCCGATGTCGACCAGCGCGACGCCAAGATCCTTCTCGTCCTCGGTCAACACGGCGTGGCTCGACGCGCTCGGGTTGAGCACCAGCTGGTTCACCTCGAGCCCGCAGCGCCGAACGCATTTGATGATGTTCTCGGCCGCGCTTTGCGCGCCGGTGACGATGTGCACCTTGACCTCGAGGCGGCCGCCGCTCATGCCGATCGGCTCTTTCACTTCGTGGCCGTCGATCACGAACTCTTGCGCCTGCACCAACAGCAACCGCTGGTCATTCGGGATGTTGATCGCTTTCGCGGTTTCGACCACGCGTGCGACATCGACCGGTGTGACCTCCTTGTCACGCACGATCACCATGCCGGTCGAGTTCTGGCCGCGGATGTGGCTGCCGGTGATGCCGGTGTAAACGTGCGTGATCTTGCAGTCGGCCATCATCTCGGCCTCTTTCAGCGCCTGCTGAATGCTCTGCACGGTGGCGTCGATGTTGACGACGACGCCGCGTTTGAGGCCATGAGCTGGAGCCACGCCGAGCCCGGCCAGGCGCAACTCCCCGTTCGGCAAGACCTCGGACACCACCGCCATCACCTTGGCGGTGCCGATGTCCAGACCCACGACCAGTTCCTTGTACTCTTTGGGCATCTTTATTTCCGAGGTGCTTTCTTTTCAGCTGCGGTCAGCGTGGTCGAGACGCCGCGCAAACGCAGCGCATAACCGTCGTGGTGTCGCAAGTCGGCGTACTGCACCGGCCGCTGGTATTGGTTGGCCACCGAGGCCACGGTGGCGACAAAACGTTCGCTGCGTTGGCGCAACTCTTCGGGTGTGCCGCGACCGAGCTCGACGCGCGCCCCGCTGTCGATCTCGGCACGCCAGGAACCACGCCCACTCAATGCCAGGGTCTCGATCTGCCAGTCGATCTGTTCGAACAGCGCGTCGAGGTTCCGCAGTGTCGAAAGCATCTGCATCGAGGTGCCCTCGGGGCCGCTCAACGTCGGCAGTTCATCGTCCTCGACATCACCCAGATTGGCCTCGAAGACTTCGCCGTGGTCGTTGACCAGTTTGTCGCTGGCTTTCTCGGGCGCACCCAGCGGCAGCCACATCGCCGCGGCGCGGTGCTCTTCCAGCTGCACGGCCAGCCGATTCGGCCAGACCCGCCGCACGATGGCGTGGCGCACCCAGGGCACGGTCTCGAAGGCACGTTGCACCGATTGCAGATCGATCGTGAAGAAACTGCCGCTCAGCTTCGGCATCGCATTGGCGCGGATCGTTGCCTCGCTGTTGTGGCCGAGATCGCCCTCGATGTGGATGGCCGTCAATCGGAAGATCGGCAGTTGCACCAGCAGCCACAAGACACCGGCGATCACCGACAACGCGGCCAGCAGGAACAGCAGGTTGGCGGTGGCATTCATCAGCACGATGTCGGCCGGCAGCGGCGCGATTTCGCGCTGCCGGGTCCGGGGGGTGCGGATGATGGTGGCCATGACTCAGGCGTGCGGCGTGTCCAGGCTTGCGTCGGTCAGCAGGTGCAGACACAGCTGCTCGTAGCTGATGCCGGCTGCCCGCGCCGAGATTGGCACCAACGAATGCGAGGTCATGCCGGGTGAGGTGTTCATCTCGAGCAGAAATGGCCGGTCGTCGCCGGCACGAATCATCAGATCGGCCCGACCCCAGCCGCGGCAACCGAGCGTGCGATAGGCGGCCAGCGTGATGCGCTGGATCTCGGCCTCGGCGGCTTCGTCGAGACCGCTCGGGCACAGGTACTGAACGACATCGGTGAAATATTTGTTCTGGTAGTTGTAGGCGCCGTCCGGCGCGACGATTCGCACCACTGGCAGCGCCCGGGCCGCAGCGCCTTGTCCGATCACCGGGCAGGTGACTTCCATCCCGTCGATGAATTCCTCGCACAACACATCGGGATCGAAACCGGCCGCCAGCGCCACCGCCTGCTGCATGTCGGAATAGCCAGTCACTTTGCTGACTCCGATCGACGAGCCTTCGCGCGGCGGCTTGACGATCAGCGGCAGGCCGAGCTGATCGGGCACGCCGCGAATGCGTTCGCGCGCCTGATCGTCCGGCGCCAGCCAGACATGGCGCGGCGTCGGCAGGCCTTCCGCAATCCAGATCCGCTTCGTCATCACCTTGTCCATGGCCACCGCGGACGCCATCACGCCGGAGCCGGTGTACGGGATGCCCAGCAGCTCGAGTGCGCCCTGCACGCAGCCGTCTTCGCCATGCCGTCCGTGTAACGCGATGAAGCAGCGCTGGTAGCCATCGCGCCGCAATTCGACCAGGTCGCGCTCTGCCGGATCGAAGGCTTCAGCATCGACGCCTTGCGACCGCAAGGCCTTCAGGACACCGCCGCCCGACAGCAGCGAGATCTCGCGCTCGGCCGAGCTGCCTCCCATCAAGACGGCGACCTTGCCCAGATTCATGATTTCTCCTTCAGCAGATCAACCACCTGCTGCGGCACCTGGCCGATCGAGCCGGCTCCCATCGCGATCACGACATCGCCGCCACGCGCGTGCTCGACGATGGTTTCCGGCATCTGCGCGATGTCGTCGACGAAATGCGGATCGACCTTGCCGGCCAGCCGAAGCGCACGCGCCAGCGCACGGCCATCGGCAGCGGCGATCGGCGCCTCACCGGCAGCGTAGACCTCGGACAACAGCACCGAATCGGCAGTGCCGATCACCTTGACGAAATCTTCGAAACAGTCGCGGGTGCGGGTAAAGCGATGCGGCTGGAAAGCCAGCACCAGCCGGCGGCCGGGGAAAGCGCCACGCGCTGCGGCAATCGTGGCTGCCATCTCGACCGGATGGTGACCGTAGTCATCGACCAACGTGAAACGGCCGCCTGACGCATCGCCTCGAGTGGGCAGGTCGCCGTAACGCTGGAAGCGCCGATCGACACCGTTGAATTCGGCCAACCCGGCAATCACCGGTGCATCGGGCAGCTCGAGTTCGGTCGCCACCGCGATGCTGGCCAAGGCATTCAACACGTTGTGATCGCCCGGCAGGTTCAGCGACACCTCGACATCGGGCATGCGCACCCCGTTGCGCCGCTGCACGGTGAAGCGCATGGCACCATTTTCTGCCCGAACGTCGACGGCCCGAATCATCGCGTCTTCGGCGAAACCATAGCTGACGATCGGCCGCGAGATCAACGGCAGGATCGAGCGCACACCGGGATCGTCGACACATACGATCGCCGCACCATAAAACGGCATGCGGTGGATGAATTCGACGAAGGCCTGCTTGAGCTTCGCGAAATCATGGCCATAGGTGTCCATGTGATCGGCATCGATGTTCGTCACCACCGCCATCACCGGCAGCAGGTTGAGGAACGACGCGTCGCTTTCGTCGGCTTCAACGACGATGTAGTCGCCCGAGCCGAGCCGCGAATTCGCGCCGGCAGCATTCAGCCGCCCACCGATCACGAAGGTAGGATCGAGCCCGGCTTGTGCAAGCACGCTGGTCACCAGGCTGGTGGTGGTCGTCTTGCCATGGGTGCCGGCAATCGCAATGCCCTGCTTCAGGCGCATCAGTTCGGCCAACATCACGGCGCGCGGCACCACCGGTATTCGGGCCGCTCGTGCCGCGAGCACTTCCGGGTTGTCGCCCCGCACCGCCGTCGATGTCACCACCGCCTCGGCGCCGGCGATGTGCGCCGCATCGTGCCCGACGTGCACTCGGATTCCCAACTGCGCGAGCCGGCGCGAGGTGCTGCTGTCGCTCTGGTCGGACCCCGACACGACATAGCCCAGGTTGTGCAGGACCTCGGCAATGCCACTCATGCCGGCGCCGCCCACGCCGACGAAGTGGATGTGCTTGACGGCGTGTTTCACTTGCCGACCTCCCGAACGACTCGGATCTT
>JBBRID010000393.1:0-4045 GCA_038221635.1 Burkholderiales bacterium | reverse complement strand
CAGGCTGTTGCCATGGCGCCCGCTGCCCTCCATGCTCCCTCCAGAAAGTCGGTGGGCAAAAAACTGGCTGCTTCAAAGCAGGCAGCCAAAAAAACGACCGTTCCAGCCAAAGCGAAGCCTGCCCGCAAGGCTTCCGTCAAGCGCGCGGTCGGCAAATCAACGCGGCGTCCTGTCACAAAGGCGACAAAGAGGACTAGGGCAAGTGCCCCGTCGGCAAAACGCGCGACCAGCTAACATGTTCCGAACGCCGCTGCCCATCCAAGCATGCCTCGTACGTCTTCGATAGCGTCTCGTCACACCGAACCCGATGCGGACCTGCGTCCGCCGAATGCGCTGCTGATGGCCCTCGAGGGCCGCGCGCCCTGGGAATATGCGGCGCTGCTGGCCAGTCGGCCCTGGTTGCGGCGCTTGCCGCGCGGCGACGGGCATCCGGTGCTGATCCTGCCCGGCCTCGGTGCCAACGATTTCACGACCCGGCCACTGCGGCGCTTTCTCGACCGGCTCGGCTATGCCACCCATCCGTGGGGACAGGGTTTCAATTTCGGCCCGCGTGAGGGCGTGATCGAGCGATGTACCGACGATGTGCGCCGCCTGTTCAAGTCTGGTGCCCAACCAGTCAGCCTGATCGGCTGGAGCCTGGGTGGCATCTATGCGCGCGAGTTGGCCAAGCAATTGCCCGACCATGTGCGTTGTGTAGTCACGCTGGGGACGCCGTTTACCGGCCACCCGCGTGCCACCAACGCCTGGCGCATGTTCGAGCTGCTGAGCGGACAGTCGATGAAGGACACCTCGTCGATCATCGAACAATTGCGCAAGGAGCCACCGGTACCCACCACGTCGATCTGGTCGCGCAGCGACGGCATCGTGTCGTGGCGTTGCAGCGTCGTCGAACCCAGCCCGCAAGCCGAAAACATCGCGGTGCAAGCCAGCCACCTCGGTCTGGGTTTCAACCCGTTGGCGCTGTGTGCCATTGCCGATCGGATGGCTCAGCCGGTGGGAGGCTGGAAACCCTTCGAGCCGCCAACTGCGCTGCGCTGGTTCTTTCGCGCACCAGACGCCGCGCTCGCTGCCTGATGCAGGTCAGCGCCAACGGTGTGCTGCTGGAGGTCGACGACCGTGGCCCGGTCGATGGCCAGCCGCTGCTGATGATCATGGGGTTGGGCATGCAGCTGGTGGCCTGGCCGGACGGGCTGGTCGATCAGTTGGTGGCGCGCGGCTTCCGGGTCATCCGCTTCGACAACCGCGATGTCGGGTTGTCGCAGAAATTCGACCACCTCGGCGCACCCAACTTCCCGGCGGCTGCGTTGCGGCACACCCTTCGTCTGGCTTTGAAGCCGGCTTACCGGCTGTCGGATCTGGCCGACGATTGCGCGGCGCTGATCGAGGCATTGGGTTTGGCCAGCGTGCATGTGTGCGGCGCATCGATGGGCGGCATGGTGGCGCAGCACCTCGCGGCACGCCACCCGCAGCGCGTGCGCAGTCTGACCCTGATGATGACCACCAGCGGCGCACGTCGTCTGCCGCAGCCTGGTTGGAAGGTGCGGATGGCGCTGTTGGGGCAGCCGGACGATCCAGACGATATCGACAGCATCGTCGAGCGCTTCATCAAGGTCTATGGCGTGATCGGCAGCCCGGGGTTTCGGGCCGATCCGAAAATGCTGCGCGAACGTTTCGACCATTCAGTGCGCCGTGCCTATCAGCCCGACGGCACGATGCGGCAATTGATCGCGATCCTGGCCGACGGCGATCGCAGCGATTTGCTGGCCCGGATCAGGCAACCGACGATGGTCATCCACGGCCTGGCCGATCCGCTCGTGCCGGTCGAGGCGGGCCGCGACCTGGTCCGGCGCATCGCTGGCGCGCAAAGCGATTTCGTCGAAGGCATGGGGCACGATCTCCCGGAGCCCCTGTGGGGGCGGTTCGTTGCCGATATCGGCAGCATCGCCGATCCGGGCTGACGCTGTCCACGGCAGCGGTGGCGCCGAACACCGCGATTCGCGCTGTTCAGACGGTGGCCGCTCCACCCAAGGCTCGGCGCAGCCATGCTCGGGCCAGTGTCCAGTCGCGCTTCACGGTTGCCACCGAGATGTCGAGCGCCTGGGCAATCTCCTCGGTATCGAGGCCACCGAAGAATTTCAGTTCGACGACCTTGGCCGCACGTTCGTCGACGGCCTCGAAGGCCAGCAGCGCCTCGTGCACGTTGACCACATCGCTGTCCAGCGCCTCGCCATGGCGGTCGAGCAGGGTGGTACTAACCGGCACCAGTGCGGCGTCGCGTTTGGCGGCCTTGTGAGCGATGGCGTGGTCGACCAGGATGCGCCGCATCATGGTCGACGCCACCGCCATGAAATGGCCGCGGTTGAGCCACTGGGTGCGGGTCTGGTCGGTCAGGCGGAACCAGGCTTCGTGCACCAAGCCGGTGGCGCTGAGCGTGTGACCCGGCGTTTCACGGCGCATGTGAGAACTGGCCAGCCGGTGCAGTTCACCGTACAGCATTTCATAGACCTGTTCGCTGGCATCGCTCGAATCAGCACCGCTCGCGGCGCTCAGTTGCGCCAGCCATTGCGTCACGTCGGGCGCTTTTTTTTGGGGCATCGATTGCGGTTCTCCGAGCCTGAATGGCCTTTCTATCCGCGTATATCGTATTCGCTCCAGAAAACTGGCCTGCCTATCCCCTTTCCATGCAAGCAGCTGACGACCCCGCAAGCAACTCTGCAGACAACTGGCTCGCCGTGAAAACCTTGTTCGAGCGCCTGCTCGAACAGGATCCGGCCAGCCGCACGGCGGCCCTGGCTGCAGAGGCCATCGACGCGGCGTTGCGCCGCGAAGTCGCCGAACTGCTGGCCCAGCACGAGGCCGAAGAGCGCGCCGGTGGGCACTTTCTGGAGCTGCCGTCGCTGTTGCCCACGCAGGCCGCGATCGACCGGCGCGGAGAGCGGCTCGGTCCCTGGCGGATCACCGCACCGCTGGGTGCCGGCGGCATGGGCGAGGTGTGGGAGGCGCAGCGCGACGATGGGGCCTACGATGCCCGCGTGGCGGTCAAGGTGCTGCGCATGGGTTTTGACTCGACGCGCTTGCTCGAGCATTTCGCGCGCGAGCAGCGGCTGTTGGCGCGCCTCAATCATCCCCACATCGCCCGCCTCCTCGATGCCGGGCGCACCGCCGACGACCGGCCTTTTTTCGTGCTCGAAGCGGTGGAGGGCCGGCCGATCGACCTGGCTTGCCGCGCCTTGCCACTGCAGCAGCGGCTCGCGCTGTTTCTGCAATTGGCCGATGCGGTCGAGCATGCTCATCGACACCACCTGGTGCATCGCGACCTGAAGCCGCCCAATGTGCTGGTCACCGCCGATGGGCAGGTCAAGCTGCTGGACTTCGGGATTGCGCAGGCGCTGGATGCCATTCCCGAAGGCCTCGATGCCCAACGTCCCCTCACCCCGGCGTTTGCCAGTCCGGAGCAGGTTCGCGGCGAGACCATCACGGTGGCCACCGACATCTATTCGCTCGGGGTGATTCTCTATCTGCTGCTGACAGGCAGCCGTCCGTACGCGCGCGACGTCGTCGACAGCCGCCAGGCCTTGCGTGCGGTGCTCGAAGAAACGCCAGCGCTGGCCAGCCGCGCTCCACGAGATTCGAACGGTGAGCCGGGCATCGACCGGCGTCGGTTGTCCGGCGACCTCGATGCCATCGTTGCCAAGGCCTTGTGCAAGGAGCCGGCGGCACGCCAGGGCAGTGTGGCAGAACTCGCTGCCGACCTTCGCGCCTGCCTGGCCGGCCTGCCGGTGTCAGCGCGCAGCGGTGGGCCGCTTTATCTCGCGGGCAAATTCATGCTGCGGCACCGGGCCGCCGTGCTGGCCGGCCTGCTGGCCGTGCTGGTGGTGGTTGCCGGGCTGGGCCTGGGGGCATGGCAGACCGGTGACGCGATCGCCGTGCTCGGTCTGGCGGCACTGGTCGGCGGTTTCGGCGTGTCGGTCTGGCAGGCTCGGCTGGCAAGAGCGGCGCGCGACGAGGCGCGTTCCCGCCTCGATGCAACCAGTGGGCTGGTTCG
>JBBRID010000392.1:0-4050 GCA_038221635.1 Burkholderiales bacterium | reverse complement strand
TCTTGCGGGGAGGAAAAAAGTCTAGAAAAACGCGGGGGCGGCGCAGTCAACGCTGTGAGTTGGCCAGTTGCCCAGGACAAATGCCTGCATTCCGAAGCATGCGACAGTGGCGAAGTTGACGGGTCGGGTATGGGAGACGGCAAGGCCATGAGTGGCTAGCGAAACGTTGCCTGGCGGCGTGGGGACTGCGCGATGATTTCAGACCGTGGTGCAAGGGAATTACCGATCGCAGCACGCCGAGTCCGTCAATGTAGCATGCTGCAATGCACAAGGCAGCGCTTCCCCGGCACAGGCGCAGGCGCAGGCACACCGTGTGCTCGGACACCCCGAAGGATGTCAGCCCGGTTCCTTATCGGGGTCGACCGCAGCGCGCAATCGTGGCACGACGCGCCGGACGACTTCGCTGGAGAATCCGCGGCCGGCGAGGAAGCGCGCCTGGCGAGCCGCATCACGCATGTCGATGGGAGGCGAGCCAAACCGGCGTTGCCACACCGCCAACGCGCGTTCGAGCTCGGTCGAGCGCAAGGTCTTCAAGTCGCCAGGCGGCAGATCGAGCCCATGGTGCGACAGTTCTTGCTCGATCCGCGCCACCCCGAAGCGACCGGACCGAACGTGAACCCGCGAAGCGACGAACCGTTGTTCGTCGAGATAACCAAGCGCCAGCAACCAGTCGATCACTTCGTCGACCTGATTTTCATGGCTGCCGTTGCTGCCATCACCCGCGCCGCGATTTGCAACCCGCGGGGAGCGGCGACCTTCAGACGACGCTCCCTCAACCAGCGAGCTGTCGTTTTCCATCATTGCTCGCCGCTCGATCACTTCCAATCGGCGCCGCAGCTTGACCCGCAACTCTCGCGCACTGTGTTCGCGCTGCGAGAGCCAGGTGACGGCCTGCGCGCGCAGTGACGACGGCTTGCGCATCGCCCGAAACGCCTCAGGTCTTGGCGGCCTTGGTCTTGGTTGCCGGTGCAGCGTTGGCGGCGGAGTCGTCCGTCACCGCACCCGGCAGCAAGGGAATGCCCATTTCGGCGCGAACCTTGTTCTCGATCTCCGTCGCGAGCGCCGGGTTTTCGCGCAGGAACTCGCGCGAGTTGTCTTTGCCTTGGCCGATCTTCTCGCCGAGATAGGAATACCAGGCGCCACTTTTCTCGAGTATCTTGGCTTCGACACCCATGTCGATGATTTCGCCTTCGCGGCTGATTCCCTCGCCATAAAGAATGTCGAACTCAGCGGTCTTGAACGGCGGAGCAACCTTGTTCTTGACCACCTTGACCTTGGTCTCGTTGCCAATTACTTCTTCACCGCGCTTGATGCTGCCAATGCGGCGAATGTCGAGCCGCACCGAAGCGTAGAACTTCAGCGCATTGCCACCGGTCGTGGTTTCGGGCGAACCGAACATCACGCCAATCTTCATGCGGATCTGGTTGATGAAGATGACCATGGTATTGGTCTTCTTGATCGTGCCGGTCAGCTTGCGCAGCGCCTGGCTCATCAGCCGGGCTTGCAGGCCCGGCAGTGAATCGCCCATCTCGCCTTCGATCTCGGCTTTCGGCGTCAAGGCGGCGACCGAGTCGATGACAACCAGGTCGACCGAACCCGAGCGCACCAGCGCATCGACGATTTCCAGCGCCTGCTCGCCGGTATCGGGCTGGCTGATCAACAACTCCTGCAGATTGACACCGAGTTTTTGCGCATAGGCGGTATCCAGCGCATGCTCGGCATCGATGAAGGCGCAAGTGCCGCCCAGCGCCTGCATCTCGGCCACCACTTGCAGAGTCAAGGTCGTCTTGCCGCTCGACTCCGGGCCATAGATCTCGACCACCCGCCCCCGCGGCAGACCGCCGACACCCAGCGCAATATCCAGTCCCAGCGAGCCAGTTGAAACCACCTCGATGTCCTCGATCACCTCGCCTTCGCCCAGGCGCATGATCGAGCCCTTGCCGAACTGCTTTTCGATCTGCATCAGCGCGGCTTGCAGGGCCTTGGCCTTTTCGGTATTCAGTGCTTTGACAGGTGCGTCCATGGCGATCTCCAATGATTGCCGTCATTATCGCAAAGACTGGATGTTTGTACAGGGTTTTGTGTGCAACAGACTTGACTTCCCTCAAAAGGAGGATGCCGGACCGAGCCCTAGAATCGGGCTCGATGCCAGAGTGACCCGCCAGCCAGCAGAAACGAGACCCGCATGCGCATCCTGATCGCCGAAGATGATCAAGTGCTCGCCGATGGTTTGCTGCGGTCGCTGCGCAACAGCGGCTACTCGGTCGACCATGTCGGCAACGGCAGTGAAGCGGACGCCGCACTGTCGTCGCACGAATTCGATCTGCTGATCCTCGATCTCGGGCTGCCCCGCATGCACGGACTGGAGGTGTTGCGCAAGCTGCGCGGTCGAGGCAACAGCACGCCGGTGCTGATTCTCACCGCAGCCGACAGCATCGAGCAGCGAGTCAAAGGCCTGGATCTCGGCGCCGACGACTACATGGCCAAGCCGTTTTCACTGCAGGAACTCGAAGCCCGGGTGCGCGCCCTGACCCGCCGCGGTCTGGGCAGCGCGGCCACGTTGATCAAACACGGCCCACTGAGCTTCGACTCGACCGGTCGCGTCGCCTACATGAACGATCAGATGATCGAGTTGTCGGCGCGCGAGTTGAGTTTGCTGGAGGTCCTGTTGCAACGCACCGGCCGACTGGTCAGCAAGGATCAGTTGGTCGAGCGGCTGTGCGAATGGGGCGAGGAGGTAAGCAACAACGCGATCGAGGTCTACATCCACCGTCTGCGCAAAAAGATCGAGCACGGCCCGGTGCGCATCGCGACCGTGCGCGGGCTCGGCTACTGCCTCGAAAAGATCGTCGACCGGGTTGTCTGAGATTCGCACCAGCCGCAAGCGCGGGCAGGTTTCGCTGTTCGGCGAAATTCTCGACTGGATGCTGGCGCCGCTGCTGCTGCTGTGGCCGATGAGCGTGCTGCTGACATGGCTGGTTGCGCAGGGGATTGCCAACAAGCCTTTCGACCGCGAACTCAGCGACAAGGCGACGATGCTGGCCCGCATGGTCAAGATCGAGGCGATCGCCGGCCAGCCGCTTGTGGCCAGATTCGCCATGACGCCCGCTGCCTTCGAAATGCTGCATGCCGATCTCGACGAGCAGGTCCACTACCAGGTGCTCGGACTGCGCGGCGAGTTTCTGGCCGGCGAGCGATCGTTCCAGCCACCCCATGACGAGGAGCGCGCATTACCAGGCAATCTGCGCTTTCGCGATGATGTACTGAAGGCCGAGTCGGTGCGCGTGGCCTATTTGTGGATCGATGCCGAGGTGGGGCCCGGACAGGTCCAGCCAATGGTCCAGGTGGCCGAAACTCTGGGCAAGCGATCGCAGCTGGCAACCGAGATCATCAAGGGTGTGATCGTGCCGCAATTCGTGATCCTGCCGATCGCGGTGCTGCTGGTCTGGTTGGCGCTGGCGCGGGGCATCTCGCCGCTGAATGAATTGCAGCAACGGATTCGGCGACGCGCCAGCGACGATCTGAGCCCGATCGACGAACGTGACGCACCGGAGGAAGTTTCCCCACTGGTCCGGGCCATCAACGACCTGCTGGCGCGCCTCGATCAATCGATCCGCTCGCAGAAGCAGTTCATTGCCGATGCCGCGCATCAACTGAAGACGCCGCTGGCCGGTCTGCATACCCAGGCCGAACTGGCGCAACAGGTGCTCGATACCGGCTCGCCGGATACGACGCAGATCAAACGATCGCTGAAACAGATTTCAGTGTCGAGCCACCGTGCCGCTCACATGGTCAACCAGCTGCTGACAATGGCCCGGGCGGAAAACAAGAAGCACGACGCCGGCAGCGAGGCGGTCGACCTGGCAAGCCTGGCCCGCGAGACCGTCCAGGACTTCGTTCCGCGTGCCATGGACAAGCGGATCGATCTTGGCTATGAGGGGCCCGAATCGGGCGCCGAATCGACCTTGACGGTGGCTGGTCATCCAGTGTTGCTGCGCGAACTGATCAACAACCTGGTCGACAACGCGCTGCTCTATACACCCGCGGCCG
>JBBRID010000391.1:0-4060 GCA_038221635.1 Burkholderiales bacterium | reverse complement strand
ACCGCTGCGGTCGATTCGCAGCCGACGCTCCCCAAGCCCGACAGGCTCCTAGGAGCCAGTCGGGCTTGGGGCGTCGATAGCGAGAATCGGCCCCAGCGAGGACAGTTCTTGCCGGATTTGCAGCCCCATAGCCCAGCTATGGGGCAAAGAGACGGTGAGAAATGGACCGCTGCGGTCGATTCGCAGCCGACGCTCCCCAAGCCCGACAGGCTCCTAGAACGGCAAGCCGACATAATTTTCCGCCAGCGAAGCCATCGCGGTGGGTGACGACAGCAGATAGGCCAGTTCGGTATCCTGCAGGCGCCGATCGAAGCCGGCACCGTCGGGAAAGCGGTGCAGCAGCGACGTCATCCACCATGAGAACCGCTGTCCTTTCCAGACCCGCGCCAGGGCCTTCTGCGAATAGCCGTCGAGTCCACGGTCGTCGCCCTTCTTGTAGTGGTCGACCATCGCGTGGTAGAGATAGTAGATGTCCGACGCCGCGCTGTTGAGGCCGCGCGCGCCGGTCGGCGGCACGATGTGGGCCGCATCACCGGCGAGGAACAGATTGCCGTAGCGCATCGGTTCGACGACGAACGAACGCAGCGGCGCGATGCTCTTCTCGATCGACTCGCCGGTAACCAGCTCGCGCGCAACATCCTGCGGCAGCCGCCGGGACAGTTCTTCCCAGAACTGCTCGTCGCTCCAGTCCTCGACTCTGTCCGTCAGCGGCACCTGGATGTAGTAGCGGCTCAGCACCTGCGAACGCAGCGAGCACAGCGCAAACCCGCGTTCATGTTTGGCATAGACCAGTTCCGGCGATACCGGGCGGGTACGCGACAACACGCCCAGCCAGCCGAACGGGTAGACGCGCTCGAATTCGGTGATCTTGTGTCTGGGGATCGATCGCCGGCTGACGCCGTGGAAGCCGTCGGCGCCGACGATGTAATCGCAGTCCACCCTGACCAGCTCGTCGCCGCTCCGGTAGGTCAGATACGGATTTGCACTTTCCAGATCATGCGGCTTCACGTCCTCGGCGTTGTGGATTACCGCGCCGCCGAGCTTGTCGCGTCCGGCGTACAAGTCGCGGGTGACCTCGGTCTGGCCATAGACGACCACCGAATTCCCGCCGGTCAGGGCTTTCAGGTCGATGCGGTTCTTGACGCCATCGTGGGCGATATAGAAGCCGTCGTGGATCTCACCCTCGCGATCCATGCGGTCGGCAACCTGGGCCTCGCGCATCAAGGCAGCAAAGCCATGCTCGAGCACGCCGGCGCGAATGCGGCCCAGAACATATTCGCGACTTTGCTGCTCGAGCACCACGCTGTCGATGCCTCGCAGATGAAGCAACTGTGACAGCAGCAGGCCCGATGGGCCGCCACCGATGATTCCAACTTGGGTTTTCATGATGTCTCCTGAATGGTTCTGTGATTCGGTTCGGCGACGCCCCGACCGGCGCCTCGACCAGAGCGATTGTCGGCAGCGGACCGTTTCGATGCAGTGGACGAGAGAACGCAAATACTTGCACTTTTGACGCAAAATCTGGAATGACCACGCAACTCCGCACGCAACGCCGCAGCAGCAGACCTAGAGACCGAGCTTCATTGCCCGTTTATGCGCTTTACGGCGAATCGGGTGAGCCTGCCACTGCGATTCTGCATATCGAGTCGATCGGTTCGCGGAGTCGCTTGTACAACTGGGAAATCCATTCCCATGTCCACCGTGGCCTGCACCAGGTGCTTTGGGTGAGGTCAGGAACGGCAGATGCCATGCTGGACGAAAGCCGCGCATCGAACCGCGGGCCGGTTGTACTGGTGATCCCGCCGGGTGTCGCGCACGCCTTTCGCTTCTCGCACAACGCCGACGGCTACGTGCTGACGCTCGATGCGGGATTGCTGATCGAGCGCGATGCCCACGATGCTGGCGACGCATTGCAACGGCTTTTCGCCGCACCGCGCACCTTCCGGTTCGAGGAAGGATCGAGCGACGCGGCGCGCCTGCATCCGTTGTTCGAGGCCTTGCACGCGGAGCAGAACAGCATCGACAGCGCCGACGGGCCGGTACCTCTGTGGCTGGCCCGGGCTATTGTCTGGCGGCTCGCGCATCTATCGGGCCGCGAGAAGCCCGGCAGGGAGCGGGCATCGCGGGGTCATCAGGCGGTCTACACCCGCTGGGTCGTGCTACTCGAGGCACACTACCGGGAGCATTGGCCAGTCAGGGCCTACGCCGATCAACTCGGCCTGTCGACCGAGCGCCTGAACCGCATGTTACGCACCGAAACCGGCCACAACGCGCAAGCGCTGCTGCACGACCGGCTGCTTCGCGAAGCCGCACGGCAGCTGGTCCACGTGGCTTCACCGGTCTCCAGCCTGGCCTTCGAACTCGGCTTCGACGATCCGGCCTACTTCTGTCGCTTCTTCAAGCGCTGTACCGGCGTGTCACCGCGCGAATTTCGAACTCGGGCGCTGTCGGCCTGAGTGCTTTCTGCATCAACCGAGGCAGCTCGCGAGCGCTTCAGCTTTTCCTGGTGCCCGAGATCCGAAGGGGCGACTGCAATCGCATCTTTTGCGCAGGCTTCGATTTCACGACGCAGCCACTGGTGCAGCGGGTCATCCTGGTGCCGCAGGTGCCACATCAGATACATCGGCATGCGCGGGCACGGCACCGGTGGCTCGCATGACCCGAAGCCACGCATCAACTCGCTCCGAAGCAGCCCGGGCATCGTCGCCAGCAGGCTGCTGCCGCGCAACAGCGCGGCAATGCCGGCAAAGCCCGGGACGGTTGCAACGAAGCGCCGTCGAACACCCAGACGCTCGAGGTGAAGATCGAGCGACAGCGCGCGACGCGGTTCGTAGACCACGGTCACGTGATCCGCGTCGAGAAAGTCGGCGCGATCGTGAGGTGCCGCGCGCTGGTTCGCGTCGAAGAACACCCGATAGCCATCTTCGAACAGCCGCTTGTGCTTGATGTCTGGGGCATCGGGTGGGCGTGGCGAAATGACGAGTTGGCAGTGCCCATCGCGCAACAGGGCGGCATCGGGTACGTCCGATGGGATCACGCGCAGCATCAGACCCGGCACCTGCCGACGGACCTGGCGAAGCAGTCCTGGCAGCAGCAGATCGCGCTGCAGGTCGTTGGCGGCAATGGTGACGGTGGTGACCAAGGTCGCCGGGTCGAAACCGTTGGCACTGGCGAAACCTCGCAGATCGTCGAGCAGGCGCCGGGCATCGGCAGCGAGTGATTCGGCGCGCGCCGTCGCGACGATGCCGCGGCCGGACTTGACGAACAGCGGATCGCCGACGATGTCGCGCAGCTTGTCGAGCAGGTGACTGACCGCAGACTGGGTCACACCGAGCCGCCCGGCGGCGCGTGTCACCGAGCTTTCTTCGAACACGACCACCAGCAGTTCCAGCAAGTGGCCGCTCAGATCCAAATGATCGAACTTGCTCATGATACCTATCTGTAATTTGGTCTTTTTCTGAATGATGCCACAGCGAATACTGCCCTCATCGGCCAACCGACGGTCGGCGAAGCGAACAATCACGAGAGCAAACGACATGACTCAGCACGACGAGATTCCCGGCACCACGATCTTCGACGGCCAGCAGGCGATCAAGGGCTACGCACTGAACAAGATGTGCTTCTCGTTCAACGAGGAAGCCAACCGCCGCGCCTTCGTTGCCGATGAAAGCGCTTACATGGCGGCCTATGGCCTGACATCGGAACAGGCAGCAGCAATCCGCTCACGCAATGTGCTGCAGCTGATTGCCGCCGGCGGCAATGCCTACTACCTGGCGAAATTTACCGGCATCTTCGGCCTCGACATGCAGGACCTTGGAGCCCAGCAGACGGGCATGACGAAAGAACAATTCAAGGCCAGGCTGCTGGCCGCGGGAGCTTGAACATGGCACGAATCATCGGTGGCATCACCACATCACACGTGCCGGCGATCGGCGGCGCGATCGCCAAGGGCCTGCAGCAGGACCCCTACTGGAAACCGTTTTTCGACGGCTTCATCCCGGTGCGGCATTGGCTGGGCGAATCGAAACCCGACGTGGCAGTGGTCTTCTACAACGATCAC
>JBBRID010000390.1:0-4075 GCA_038221635.1 Burkholderiales bacterium | reverse complement strand
GAAAAGCTGGCTCGCGAACAGGCCGAATGAAATCAGCGCAGTGCGGGTAGGCTCGGGTCGGCGGCTGGCCGTGGGCGATCAGGGCCCGCCACCCGGTTCTCGAGCTCGCCGATCTGCGCCGCCAGTCCGTTGCCCTGCTGTTCGATCGAGCGCTGCAGCTTGTCCATGCGCGTATCCATGTGATTGCGCAACTCGGTGAAGCGTGATGCCTCGGCCTTGTCAGCCAGGTCTCGCTGGGCCTGCAGGTCCTTGGTCATGCGACGGGCGTCGAGCAAGGCCCGCCCCTGCATCGTGATGGCCCAGGCGGTGAACGCGACCAGCGCGAGCGCCAGCAGGATCAGCATGATCACGCCAATCGGGGCTTCGACGGTCGTGAGCCACAGCGACAGCGTGGTCGGCGTCGTGAAGGCTGTCCAGTTGATCGCGGCAAAAACGCCGGTCAGAACCAGAAGCAGCACGAAGATCAAGGGACGAACCATTGCTGACTCCTTATTTTGCGAATGCGCGAGCGTAACCCGGCGCGCCACCGGATTGCCGCATGTCGAGATTGGGGTGTTGCCTGGCCTGTCGTCAAGTGCTGCCCAGCAGTACCCGGCCAAGCGCTTCGGCCACCTCGATCCCGTCGACACCAGCCGACATGATGCCGCCTGCATAACCGGCGCCTTCGCCCGCAGGGTACAGACCGGCGACGTTCAGGCTCTGGAAGTCGGAGCCGCGGCCGATGCGCAGCGGTGACGATGTGCGGGTCTCGACCCCGGTCAGCACCGCATCGGGCATCGCAAACCCCTTGATCTGGCGTTCGAAGGCCGGCAAGGCCTCACGGATCGCATCGATGGCGTAGGCCGGCAAGGCGGCGCGCGCCGGGTCGCCGAGGGCAGTCGGCGTGACACCGGGGCGATACGAAGGCTCGACCTCACCGAGCGCACTCGACCGCTGACTCTTGATGAAATCCCCGACCCGTTGTGCCGGCGCCAGATAACCACCGCCGCCCAACTCGAAGGCACGAGACTCCCAGAAACGCTGGAACACGATGCCATCGAGCGGGTTGACCTGTCCATTGGTTCGCGGCCCCTGGGCATAGTCGTCCGGCGTGAGGCCGACCACGATGCCGGCGTTGGCGTTGCGCTCGTTGCGCGAATACTGGCTCATGCCGTTGGTCACGACGCGGCCGACTTCCGATGTCGCGGCCACCACCGTGCCGCCCGGACACATGCAGAAACTGTAAACCGAGCGGCCATTGGCGGCGTGGTGCACCAGCTTGTAATCGGCCGCGCCGAGCACCGGGTTGCCGGCATTCGGGCCAAACCGGGCGCGGTCGATCAACCCCTGCGGGTGTTCGATGCGAAAGCCGATTGAGAACGGCTTGGCCTGCATGGCGACGCCCCGCTCGTGCAGCATTTTGAAGGTGTCGCGCGCGCTGTGGCCAAGCGCCAGCACCACTTGCTCGGCACGCAGTTGCTCCACATCGGCCAGCACCAGGCCACGAATCGCGCCGTCTTCGATCAGGATGTCGGCCACCCGTTGCCCGAAGCGAACCTCGCCGCCGAGCGATTCGATTTCGGCACGCATTTTTTCCACCACGCCGACCAGTCGGAAGGTGCCGATGTGTGGCTTGGCGATCCACAGGATCTCCTCCGGCGCACCGGCCTTGACGAACTCGGCCAGCACCTTGCGCGTCAGATGGCGCGGGTCGCTGATCTGGCTCCACAGCTTGCCGTCGGAAAACGTGCCGGCGCCACCTTCGCCGAATTGCACGTTCGACTCGGGGTCGAGGATCTTCTGTCGCCACAGGCCCCAGGTGTCCTTGGTGCGTTCGCGGACCGCCTTGCCACGTTCGAACACGATCGGGCACAAACCCATCTGCGCCAACACCAGTGCGGCAAACAGGCCGCACGGCCCGAATCCGACGACGACCGGTCGCGGCCGTAGGCTGGCATCGTGATCAGCCGGCGCGTGGCCGACGAAGCGATACGAGGTATCCGGCGCGGCGCGGATATGGGGATCACCCGCGTGGCGATCCAGCACGAGTTGCTCGCCTTCCAATTCACAGTCGACCGTATAGATCAGCACGATGGCGGTCTTCTTGCGCGCATCGTGGCTGCGTTTGAAAACCTGAAAGCTGACCAGTTGCCGCGCATCGTCGAGCCCGAGCCGGCGGGCGATGGCTTCACGCAAGTCGGACTCCGTGTGGTTCAGCGGCAGACGCAGGTCGGTGATTCTCAACATGGTGCGATTTTCGACGATCGACCGCTGGCTGCCGCGTTGGTCGAGAATCCGATCAGAACGAGGAGCAATGGATGGACCGGCTTCATGCGATGCGGGTATTTTCCCGCGTCATCGATCTGGGCAGCTTTGCGGCTGCGGCGCGCGACTTGAACGTGTCGCCGGCCGCTGTGACGCGGCTGGTCGCCGAACTCGAAGAACACCTCGGCACCCGACTGATCAACCGCACGACCCGGCGCCTGTCACTGACCGACGCCGGCTCGAATTACCTCGAGCGGGCGCGCCAGATTCTGGCCGATGTCGAGGACGCGGAGGCGCAGGCAAACCTGGCCACCTCGGTGCCGCGTGGACACCTGCGGGTGCTGGTTCCACCGGCATTTGCGGTACACCAGATTGCCAAACATCTGCCGCGATTTCGCGCCGACTATCCACAGGTCAGCATCGAACTGGTGGCGACCGGCCCGGTCGAGACGCTCGACGAGAGCTTCGACATCAGCATCATCATCGTCAACGGTAAACGAAGCCTCGAGGGCGATTTCATTGCGCGCCGTTTGGCGATCAACGAAGTGGTCATCTGCGCTTCGCCCGATTACCTCGACCGACGTGGCCGCCCCTCGAGACCCGAAGACCTGGCGAGTCATGACGCGATGATTCCGACCTTCCTGCGCGAGCTGAACTTCCAGCGCCTCCCGTTCGAAGGTGCCGAGCCGGCCGGCGAAAGAATCAGGTTGCCCGCCCATCGCCCGGCGTTGAGCACCACCCACATCGACACGATGTATGCCGCCGCGCTGGCCGGTCTGGGCATTGCCGGCTTGCCATCGTTCGTCGTCGAAGACGCCCTGCTCGAGCATGCCCTCGAGCGTGTGCTGCCCGAATGGCACTTGATGAGTTCGACAATCTATGCCGCGATGCCTACGCGCAAGCACGTCCCGTTGCGGACCAGGGCCTTCGTCGACTTCCTGCTCGAGACCTTCAGCGGCGGTGATCCGCTGAAAGATCCCTGGCTGGTGGCCGCCGGATGTGAGACTACGGTCGGGCAAGACCGTGTCCTCGCCGCTTCAAAAATGAAAAAGCCGCCCGTAGGCGGCTCTTGAATGGCACTGGGCCGATGGGATGGCTTATTCGCCGCTGTACTGGCGTTCGTTGTTGGTGCTGAGGGCTGCTTCGGCCTGAACGTCAGCGCGGCTGCGCACGCTCTCTGCGACCACGACCGTGCCGTAAGCCTCGTTGGACACGGCAGGGCCGGCGTTGGCCAGTTCGCTGACGACCTCGGCCCGGCCGCGGCCCTGGGTCTTTGCGGCTGCCAGTGCAGCGTCGAACGAGTAGTAGGGCTGCGACGTGCGAATGATCTCGCCGGCGTTTTGCGCACGCATCAGCTCGGCACGCACGTCGGCGCGGCTTTTTGTGGACGGGGTTGCAAGGTCAGGGGCTTCCCAGGCGAAAGCGGTTGTGCCGATCAGGGTGAGGGTAGCAGCGGCGATCAGGGTTTTGACATTCATGATGATTTCCTTAACAGTGGGTTTGTCGGGTCCGGGCAGGACGGCCTTGTTCGGAGGGCCGTCTTGTCCACCTCGGTGAGTCGTTACTGGCATGTGGCTCATCGATGGGATGTACTTTAGGGAGTACCCGCGTCTTGATAAACCAGGCTGTGAGGAATTGATCGTTGCGTGAATTGCAATGATCGCCAATGAAACGGCGTCCACCAGGCCGCTCGCATGCGCCTGGAGGGAAATTTTGTAGGAGCGGGTTCAGCCGCGCGTTGGGCCTTTGCCGAGCAACAAAAAACGCCCCACCAAACCCCCAAGCGCCGCTGTAGCCCCACCAAACAACGCCCCCACAGAAACCACCCCAG
>JBBRID010000389.1:0-4084 GCA_038221635.1 Burkholderiales bacterium | reverse complement strand
CGTGCACACCGAGGCCGCGCTGGTCGCGGCGGTGCAGACGACCCGCGCCGAAGCCGGCGCCGCATTCGGCAACCCGGCGGTGTACCTCGAAAAGTTTCACGAGAACCCACGCCACATCGAGATCCAGGTGCTGGCCGACCAGCACAAGAATGCAGTCTGGCTCGGCGAGCGCGACTGCTCGATGCAGCGCAGACACCAGAAAATCATCGAGGAGGCGCCGGCACCAGGAATCCCGCGCCGCATCATCGAGCGCATCGGCGACCGCTGCGCGGCGGCTTGCAAGAAGATCGGCTATCGCGGCGCCGGCACATTCGAGTTCCTGTTCGAAAACGGGGAGTTCTATTTCATCGAGATGAACACCCGAGTGCAGGTCGAACATCCGGTCACTGAAATGGTGTCGGGCATCGACATCGTGCAGATGCAGATTCGTGTCGCCGCCGGCGAGAAGCTGCCGTTCACGCAGCGCCAGATCCAGATGCGAGGCCATGCGATCGAGTGCCGGATCAATGCCGAAGACCCGTACAAATTCACCCCGTCGCCAGGTCGGATCACAACCTGGCATGCGCCGGGGGGTCCTGGCGTTCGGGTCGACTCGCATGTCTACGCCAACTATTTCGTGCCGTCGAATTACGACTCGATGATCGGCAAGATCATCGTTCACGGCGATACGCGCGATCAGGCCCTGGCGCGGATGCGGATTGCGTTGTCGGAAACCGTGGTTGAAGGCATCCTGACCAACATTCCGTTGCACCGCGAGCTGATGGTGGATGCCAAGTTCATAGAAGGTGGCACCAATATCCACTATCTCGAAGGCTGGCTGGCCTCGCACAAGCGCTGAAGGACTGGCGTGGTCGAGTTGCAGTTGATAACACCCGAGGATCTGGTCGAATCGGTCTCCGACGCCCTGATCGACGAGTTGTCGGCGCTTTCGGTTTCGGTCGAAGATGCCGACGCCGAAACGCCCGCGGAGCAGGCGCTATTCGGCGAGCCCGGCATGCCAGTTGCGCGTGTCGGCTGGCAACGTTCGACGCTGAAGGCGTTGTTCGACACCGAGGCGACTGCCACTGAGGCGGTCACCCTGCTGCTCGCCCAGGAGTGGGCGCAGGCTGTGAAACTGCAAAGCTTGGTCGAAGTCGAAGATCAGGATTGGGTGCGCTTGACGCAATCCCAATTCGCGCCGGTAGCGATCACTGATCAATTCTGGATCGTCCCGACCTGGCACGAACCCCCTGCCCAGGCTGTGAAGGTTATCCGGCTCGACCCTGGACTTGCCTTCGGCACCGGCACCCACCCGACCACTCGGATGTGCCTGCGCTGGATTGCGAAGCATGCCGACGAATGTTCGAGCGCCTGGGATCGGGTACTCGACTACGGCTGCGGCTCGGGCATCCTGGCAATCGGTGCGGCGATGCACGGTGCGCGCCGGATCGACGCGCTCGACATCGATCGGGATGCCATCGAATCGACCCGAGCCAACGCGCAGGCCAACGGCGTCGAGCTGCGTGCAGGGTTGCCTGACCTGGCCGTCGGCGCCTACCCGCTGGTGCTGGCCAATATCCTGGCGACGCCCTTGAAACTGCTGGCACCGCTGCTTTGCCGGCATGTCGCGGCGGGCGGACATTTGGTACTCGCCGGCATTCTGGAGCGCCAAGCCGAAGAATTGCAAACCGCCTATTCGCCCTGGCTGTCGTTGCAGGTCGGCGATTGCGAGGAAGGCTGGATTTTGATGACCGCGCAGGCGCCGGCACCTTGACCCGCCACACCCGATCAGTCGCTCGATGACGCTGGCAACCCGATGCATTTCCTGCGGAACGACATTTAGGGTCGTCCAGGATCAACTGCGGGTGTCGGACGGATGGGTGCGGTGCGGACGCTGCGACAAGGTTTTCGATGCCCTCGACAACTTGATCGATCTCGATCCACCAGCGGCTGCGGCAAAGGCTGCCGGGATCCGCGAACCACGAGCCAAGGGGCCCGCAACTGCGCCTGAAACGGTCCCGATCGATATTCAGCGGCTGCTTGAGCGCCAGGACCAGGATTCAGGCGCAGAACCGGCTGACCCTGAGCGCACGATTGAGCCTGCGAACGAACTTGCGCAGCAGGAAGTCCGTCACGTCGAGCCGCCAGCTGCCACCCAGGCCAGCGACCTGGCCGCCGCTCCAGAGGTCGGGTCCGCCGCGTCGCCGGGCAAGGCCGTGCAGACAGCGACAGCCATCGCTCATGGCGCCGTGCCGAGCGCACCTGCCGCACCCGTCATTGCGCCGGCGTTCATGCAGATTGCCGATCGGCAAGCACGCTGGAACAGCCCGGCCATGCGGGCCGCCTTGCTCGGTACTTCGCTGATTCTGCTGATCATGTTGATGATGCAGGTGGTACACCATCAGCGCGATTCGATCGCGGCGCATTCACCGACTGCGGCTGCCGTGCTGCGCAGCGCCTGTGAGCGCTGGAACTGCCGCATCGAAGCTTTGCGACGCATCGGCGATCTGTCGATCGAGAGCAGCGCGCTGTCGAAAATTGCAGGCGAGGCGCAGTCGGTCAAGTTGACGATGAGCTTGCGCAATCGTGGCGCACTTGAGCTGGCGATGCCAGCGGTCGAGTTGAGCCTGACCGATGCCCAAGGCAAGTTGATCGCGCGCAAGGCCCTGCTGCCGCAAGACTTCAATGTGGATCCGCCACGGGTCGAAGCCGGCGCTGCGTTGCCGCTGCAACTGGTGCTCAGCACCGGCGAAACCCGGATCGCTGGCTATACCGTCGAACTCTTCTATCCCTGAGCCCTTCTTTCTGGAGCATCCATGCCCGCCCTGATCTGCGGTTCCCTCGCATTCGACACCATCACGACCTTTCCCGGTCGTTTCGCGCAGCAGATCCTGCCCGAGCAGGTACACATCCTCAATGTGAGTTTTCTGGTTCCGACGCTGCGGCGTGAATTCGGGGGCTGCGCCGGCAACATCGCCTACAACCTTCAAGGGCTGGGCGGCCAGCCGGTGGTGATGGCGGCAGTCGGCAGCGATGGCCAGGAGTATCTGCAACGGCTCAGCGGCTGGGGGGTCGACATCAGCCAGGTTGCCGAGATCGCCGACAGCTACACGGCGCAGGCGATCATCATCACCGATACCGACAACAACCAGATCACGGCCTTCCACCCCGGCGCCATGCAGTCGGCGCACCAGACACCGGTGCCGGACCGTGACGATCTGCGCATCGCCATCATCGCGCCTGATGGTCGGGAAGCGATGCTCCAACATGCCGAGCAACTGGCGCATGCAAAGATCCCGTTCATCTTCGACCCCGGTCAAGGCTTGCCGATGTTCGAGGGCGACGAGTTGAAGCGTTTCGTGCAGCAGGCCAGCTGGGTTGCGCTGAACGACTATGAAGCGAAGATGCTGTGCGACCGCACCGGCGAGACACTGGAGTCGATGTCGCGCTCACATCTGAAAGGCGTCATCGTCACACTCGGACCGGACGGTTGCGAGGTGTGGGAGCAGGGAACTCGCACCCACGTCCCCGGCGTCCAGGCTACCGAGGTCCTCGACCCCACCGGTTGTGGCGATGCCTTCCGCGCCGCACTGCTGTTCGGCCTCGAACGGGACTGGACCTTGCAACGCTGTGTCGAGCTCGGCAACAAGCTCGGCGCCTTGAAAATCGCCGAGCGTGGTGGTCAGAATCACCGGATCGACCAGCAGACGCTCACGCTCCAGTAACGGCCGACGACCAACGTCTGCGAAGAAGCTGGCATGTTCGATGTGAGACCGATGCCAGCCAAGATCGCGCTGAAGGCGCTCCCACAAAATCCGAATGCAGTGTCGTTGATCCTGACTTCTGTGGGAGTGCCTTCAGCCGCGATTGATGGCGCCAATAAAAAACCCGGCCGAAGCCGGGTTGACGTTGCAAGACCAGATTCGCCTCAGGGCTTGGTGCCCGTTGGGAATGGCCACGCCGCTTGAGGACTCAAAGCGGTTTTTGCAGCGGGTACCGCAGGCGCCGCGGACGCCGCGGGCGCCGCAGCGGGCGCTTTCTTTGCCGCCTTCTTTGCAGCCGGCTTTTTCGCCGCAGCTTTCTTGGCTGGTGCCTTCTTGGCCGC
>JBBRID010000388.1:0-4116 GCA_038221635.1 Burkholderiales bacterium | reverse complement strand
AGCGGTTTTGTTCACCCGCTGTGACGAGTGCGCGCTGCTTGATCGTTGCCGATTCCGTTGCCGATTACGGTGCGTTGACGCCCAGGAACCTGCTCATGGCCGACAATTCGGCATCAAGCGCACTGCGAAACTCGCGCTGACCAGGCGCCTTGCCTGAGACGAAGCCCAGATCGGCGTGTAGTCTGCCGCCGCGTACGCCGAGATTTCCCCAGCCGATCACTTGCTCGCGCCAAAGCAACGGCAACGCGTAATGGCCGCGCAGACGTTTGGCCGCCGGCGTATAGGCCTCGAATCGATAGGCCCAGCCCCAGAAGTGTTCGAAGCGCCGCCGATCCCAGACGACCGGATCGAACGGCGCCAGCAGGCGCGCGCCTTCATCGGGGCAGTGGCGGCGCGAGGCGGGATTTTCGTCCTCTGGCCAGTACCAGGTGACGCCGTCAATGCGTGCCGACGGCAGGCGCAACTTGGCGCGGACCAACGCCGGACGCAGCAGCAGCGCCCACTGCGGTGCGCCGCCTCGCAAATGGAGCATCAGCGAGCCGAGGCTGGGTTCGGGCAGCGGGGCGTAGAGCTCGATGATCACGTCGATCAGCTGATCCAGTGTTGATGCCGGGTCGAGCGCCTGTTCGCGAGGATCGTGTGGAGCAGTCGCCGCGTACAGCCGGGTGCCGGCGTCGCGCCGGGCGATTCGCAGCATGCCTCGGTAGTGCATCTCATCGAGCAGCACCGTGCAGGCCTTGCTCGAGCCGCCGAACCAGTTCAGCACCTTGCCGTGTGCAAACTGCGTGTCTACATCGCGTGGGTGGACGGTGCCGCGCTCGCGCACGAAGTCCAGCACCGAATCCGCCTGCGCAATCCGCTCGGCCGACCACGCCGTGCGCGGCGTGCGGGGGTGCATCAGCGCGCGCAACAACTTCGGCATAAACCCGTAGTTGACGAAAAAGTCTTCCTCGATGTCGAGCCGTGGATAGCGCTTTTCCAGCTCACCGGCGCGGTAGTCGATGACGCGATGCCGCAGGATCAGGTCCTGTGCCCGCGCCGGCGCTCGAATCGGGTCGGCCTGGACAAAGCCGAGTTGACGGATCGCCTTCGACAGCGTCGACGGCTTGAACAGGCTGCGCGCAATCGCATAGCGGCGCAGGGCGTCGATGTCGAGCTTGGGCTCCTGGGGCATGGGAACGCAGTGTGATGCTTTCCCGAGCGAACGGTATCAGACCCCGCCGCCCGCAGGCGGTCTTCGACACAGCTTCCGCGAAATCCCCCTGACTGTTGTCGGAAACAGCCCCGGTTTGATGTAAATCACGGAGGTACGAGATCAAACCCTGTGCTTCTCAACGCGCTGTCGCGGCGTTTTCAGCATCAGCTGTGGTTCGATCGTCGGTGCGTGGCGTGCGCAGCCCGATGTCTGGCAGATCGAATCAACTGGGCAGCAATCGGAACAAGACAACTTTCATGTCGTCTCCATGCCGTCATCAGTGAGCCCCCGTTCACCGCCAAATGCTGCCCTGCTGGACGACACGCTGGGCCGGGCCGAATTCGGCCTGTTGTGGGTCGACAACCAGGCGCGCATTCGGCATACCAGCCCCGGCTTCCTCGCCTGGAGCGTATCGGCGCAAACTCTGTTGGGCTGGTTGAATCAGCCGGTTGCGCGGCTGTTGCCGGCATGCGACGGCTTGTCTGCCATGCACGTCGGGGAGAAACTGCTGGCCGTTCTGGCCGTGCTGTCCTCGGGCGTGGAAATGGGCGACATGGCGAATCTGATGCTGGGAGCCAGCATCGGCGTCAGCGTCTTTCCCACCGACGGACGCGACTGGAGCAGTTGGTGAAGAATGCCGACATTGCGATGTATGAGGCCAAGCGGGCGGGCCGCGGCTGCGTGCGCTACTTCATGCAGTCGATGACATCACATGTTGAAAATTAGGTCTTATTTTTGCTACTGATTCTTATAATATGACCCAAATTGAACGTTCGGATTCTTCCAATGCAAGTCGCCATTCACAAGCTGAAGGCCGGGCTCTCCTGGTATGTTGCGCGAGCCCGAGAGGGTGAGGTGGTCGAGATCACTTCGCACGAAAAACCAGTAGCGCGCCTGATCGGCATTCGGTCTGAGGCTGCTGGCGGGATAGCGTCACTGATTTCGAAGGGCGCTGCAAACTGGGCCGGAGGCAAGCCTTCGTTCACCCCCGTGACGTTGACACGTGGAGGTAAGAGCTTGAGCGAAATCGTGCTGGAGGATCGCGGTTGATCCTCTTCTGTGACTCGTCTGCCTTGTTGAAGCTGTATGTGGTGGAGGCCGAAACCGATTCGATGCTCGAGGCGGCGGCGGCCAGCGAAATGATCGCGGTTTGTCGCGTCACATGGGCCGAGTGCATGGCCGCGATGGCGAGACGTGTACGCGAGAATCCGCAGGACCAGACGGCGATTGCGCAGGCCCGTGAACGGTATGCCGTCGATTGGCCGCAATTCCTGATTCTGGAAGTCACACAGGAGCTCGTTGAACTTGCCGGTGAGCACGCCGATACGTTTGCGTTGCGCGCCTATGACAGCATACAGCTGGCGGCCATCCTAGTCACCCATTTGGCTCGACCTGGCGGCGTCAAGTTTGCATGTTTCGATACACGTCTTGCAAAAGCCGCGCGGGTTTTGGGAATCGAGGCACTGTGACCGTGGCCGGGTCCGAGACTTCGCCCGTTTCTACCCACATGATTCCGCGGTCCGCAAAGCGACGATTGGCTGATGGCCGAACAGAGTCGCGTCTCCTTTCTGACTGGGCTGACTTGGGCGCGTTTGTTCTGCTCGCAGAACCAGGCGGTGGTAAATCTGAAGCATTCAGGCTTGAGGCACTGGATGCGGCGTGCAGCTATGTCAAGGCCCGCGATTTCGCAAATGGTGTGCTGACAACCGTGGCGGCCGGCCAGCGAGCGGACTCCGAAGGCTTTGTTCCGAGAACGCCGTCAGAAATGCAAGATCGATTGATCGGTTCAATACCGCGCGCTGATCGAACCCGACTAACTGTAAGAGTGCTTGATTTGTCATTGCTTGCGAAGCCGATCAAGCGCAAGCGCCGAGCCGTCAAAAGTCGGGCGTGGCGTTGACCGCGCGATTTGGTACTTCGGCGTGGAGTTCAGCTACAGCTTGATGATGCTGATGCAGAGCCAAGTTTTGGCTGGACTCGCATCCTTGCGCCACTTTGCAGGCCGGCTGCCGCCCGTCTGGCAGCAGCTTTGTCGGTTTGTTGGTCTCTTCTCACATCGCTTCGCGAAATGAGCGTCGCCCAAATACCGACGAAGCGCTGTCGCGCGGCGCGCTTACAGCCCGGCGGCGGCGCGTAGCGCAGCCGCTTTGTCGGTACTTTGGTCTGCGCTCACGCTGCTTTTGCAGCATGGGCTTCGCCCACAATCCGATGCTGCGCTTGCGCGCGGCGGCCTTACAGGCCGGCTGCCGCCCGCAGGGCAGCAGCTTTATCGGTTTGTTCCCAGGTGAACTCGGGTTCGTCGCGGCCGAAGTGGCCGTAGGCGGCGGTTTTTTCGTAGATCGGGCGCAGCAGGTCGAGCATCTGGACGATGCCTTTCGGGCGCAGGTCGAAGTGCGCGCGCACCAGCTCGGCGATCTTGTCGTCGGAAATCACGCCGGTGCCTTCGGTGTAGACCGTGATGTTCATCGGGTTGGCGACGCCGATGGCGTAGGCAACCTGAATCTGGCATTGACGGGCGATGCCGGCGGCGACGATGTTCTTGGCCACGTAGCGTGCGGCGTAGGCGGCCGAGCGGTCGACCTTGCTCGGATCCTTGCCGCTGAAGGCGCCGCCGCCGTGCGGGCAGGCGCCGCCGTAGGTGTCGACGATGATCTTGCGGCCGGTCAGGCCGCAATCACCTTGCGGGCCGCCGATGACGAAACGGCCGGTCGGGTTGATCAGGTATCTGGTTTCTTTCAACCATTCCTTGGGCAGAACCGGCTTGATGAGCTCCTCGATGATGGACTCAACGAACGAGGCCTTCATCTTGGTCGAGGTTTCGCTCTGGTCCGGGCTGTGCTGGGTCGACAACACCACGGTGTCGATGCTGTGTGGCTTGCCATCCACATAACGCATCGTCACCTGGCTCTTGGCGTCCGGGC
>JBBRID010000387.1:0-4135 GCA_038221635.1 Burkholderiales bacterium | reverse complement strand
CGCCATCTCGACGCCAGCGAGGTGCCGCCCCCCGAATGGCTGCGCCATGTCAACGAACATTCGCTGCTTGCCGCGCACCGCCATGTCTTTGGCGTCTTCTTCTGCTTCGTCGTCTTTTCGGCCATCGGCTTGGGTCCGGCTGGCGCGGTGCTCTACCGCATGGCCGAATTTGCCAGCCGTTATTGGGGTTACAAGAGCCGCACGGTCGGCGAGCCATCCAACGAGCGATTGATGTTCTTGTCGCAGCGTTTGTTCAGTCTGATCGATCACCTGCCGGCCAGGCTGACGGCGTTCGGCTTCGCAGTGGTCGGCAATTTCGAGGAGTCGGTCAACGGCTGGCGGCGCGATGCCGGGCTGTGGAAGCACCCCAACGAAGGGATCATCCTGGCCGCCGCGGCCGGTGCCGTGGGTGTTAGCCTGGGCGGTCATGCTGCCCCAGGTGTCACCCCCGATCGCTCGAAAACTTTTGGCAGCGGCACCTTGGGAGACGAAGTCGAATCCGCCGGATCCACCCCCGGCGATCCGCCCGCCCAAGGACACTTGCGAAGCATCGTCGGCCTGGTCTGGCGCTCTATGGTGCTGTGGATGCTGCTGCTGGCGCTGTTGTCGCTGGCCAATCTTATCGGTTGAGGCCTGTGCCACCAATCGCGGCTGAAGCCGCTCCTACGAAACGCGGTGCTGTGGCTGGTTGTTCTGGGGGGGTACGAAGCGCGGCTGAAGCCGCTCCTACGAAGAAGGCGGCTGGGGTTCCGTAGGGGCGGCTTCAGCCGCGATTGAAGGCGTGGCGGCTTGTGTGCTTACCAATCCATCAACCGATCTCGCGCAGGATCTCTCCGTAGATCCGAAGTCGTGAACGGCTGATCTCGCCGCGCTCGATCGCCGCCAACACGCCGCAGCCGGGTTCGTGCTGATGGCTGCAGTTGTAGAACCTGCATTCGGGGGTGTGCCTGGCGATATCGGGCATCAGGCGTGGCAGTTCCTGGGCATCGATCTGGCGCAATCCGAACTCCTGAAAACCCGGGGAGTCGATCAGCGCTGTTCCGCCTGCACGATCGATCCAGTGCCATTGGGTGTGGGTCGTGGTGTGGCGACCGGAGTTGAGCGCCTTCGAGATTTCGCCGACCTGTGCGCGCGCACCCGGCGCCAGCAGGTTGATCAACGTGCTTTTGCCGGTTCCGCTCGGTCCCAGCACCAGGCTGGTCTTGCCAGCGAGCAAAGGCGCCAGCAACGCCTTCGCATCGTCGGGATGGCTTGTCAGGCTCAGTTCGGTCAATGGCGCACCGAGGTCGCGGTAGGGCGCGAGGCGCGCCCTGGCTTCTTCGATGCCTGGCAGGTCTGTCTTGTTCAACAGGATGCGCGCACCGATGTTTGCGCTGTTGGCGGCGATCAAGGCGCGCGCCAGTTGCGATTCGCTGAAGACCGGTTCGCTAGCGACCATCACGATGATCTGGTCGAGGTTGGCAGCAAAGGCCTTGGTTTTCCATTCGTCCTGCCGGTACAGCAGATTTCGGCGCCGATGCACCGCCTCGATCACGCCTTCTTCACCCGAGTCGGTGGTGGGTTTGCACGAGACCCGGTCGCCGACGACGCAGTCGCTCTTCTTGCCACGCGGGTGGCAGATCAGACGCTCGGCATCTTGTGTCTCGACGATGTAGTGGCGCCCATGGCCGGCAACCACCAGTCCTTCAAAGCCATCGCTTGCGGCAGCATCCGTTTCGCTGCCCGGCGACCGAGCGCGCTTGCGCGCATCCGGCGAATCGATTCCACCGGCTTTCAAGTGCCCGCCGCCGCCAGACCCGCGGCCGGCCGATCGGGCGTGCCGGGCAAGGCGGCCAGGCGCTCGACCGCAGGCGGGTGCGAGTAGTAGAAGCGCGCATAGACCGGATCGGGCGTCAAAGTCGTCGCGTTGTCTTCGTGAAGCTTCAGCAATGCGCTGGCCAGTGCAGCGCCGTCGGCCTGGCTGCAGGCATAGGCGTCGGCCTGGAATTCGTCACGCCGTGACAGACCTGCCATCAACGGCGAGACGAAAAATCCGAAAACCGGAACCACCATCATGAACAGCAGCAACGCCACCGCATCGTTGGGCGCTCCGATCGCCGGCTGAACGCCGAGCGCCGCATAGAACCACAGTTGCGTCGAAGCCCAGCCGAGCGCGGCAAAGCCGAGCAGGCTCAGCGCGAACATCATCACGATGCGCTTGGTCACGTGTTTGTGCTTGAAATGGCCCAGCTCATGGGCCAGCACGGCTTCCACTTCGGCGGCGCTCAATTTGCCGAGCAAGGTATCGAAAAAGACCACCCGCTTAGCCGCACCGAGACCGGTGAAATAAGCATTGGCATGTGCCGAACGGCGGCTGCCATCCATCACGAACAAGCCCTTGGCAGCGAAGCCGCAGCGTTGCATCAGCGCTTGCACCCGGGTGCGCAAGGCCTCGTCCGCCAGCGGCTCGAAGCGATTGAACAAGGGTGCGATGACGGTCGGGTACAGCACCAGGATCAGCACGTTGAAGCCAACCCAGCTCGCCCAGGCCCACAGCCACCAGCTTGGGCCGGCGGCGGCCATCAGCCACAGGATCAGTGCCACGATGGGCAGGCCGATCACCGCGCCGACCAGCGCGGATTTCAGCAGATCGCTCAGGTACAGCCGCCAGGTCATTCGATTGAAACCAAAACGCTGCTCGATGCGAAAGGTGCTGTACAACTCGAACGGCCATTCGAGCAGGCTGCCGATCAGCACGAAGACCAGCAGCAGACCGAGCTGGTACGCCATGTCACCCCAGGCGCCTGGCAGAAGTGGGCGCAGCGCGTCGAGCGTGAAGGCATTCAGCAGGTCGAGACCCCCGAGCAGCGTCCAGCCCAGCATCACGGCGGTTGCCACCGCGGTACTGAACAGCCCGAGGCGCAGTTTCGCGATGCTGTAGTCAGCCGCTTTCCGGTGCGCTGCCAGCGGAACCGACGTCGCGAAGGCGGCCGGTACCTCGTCGCGGTGCAGCGCTACGTGGCGGATCTGGCGGCTGGCGAGCCAGAATTTGACCGACAGGGAGACGAGCAGCGCAGCCGCGAAGGCCAGCGTCAGTGGATGAACATGCATGGTGCTCAAGTGTAGGGCTGCGAGAATGTCGAAGTCACAGCATTCGGCCATCACCATGTCATCAAGCGACCTTGCCCTCAACGTCAGCAACCTGGTCTGGATCGACCTCGAAATGACCGGCCTGCTGCCCGAAAGCGACTTGATCATCGAGATCGCCGTCGTCGTCACCGATCCCGAGCTGACGACCCGAATCGAAGGGCCGGTATTCGCCATCCATCAAAGCGACGCCGCGCTGGATGCCATGGACGCATGGAACAAGGGAACGCACGGCCGCAGCGGGCTGATCGACAGGGTCAAGGCATCGACCATCGACGAAGCGACTGCGCAAGCGAAGGTGATCGAGTTCCTGCGCGAGTTCGTGCCCAAGGGAAAGTCGCCGATGTGTGGCAACAGCATTTGCCAGGATCGGCGCTTCATGGCTCGTTGCATGCCCGAGCTGGAAGCGTTTTTCCACTACCGCAATGTCGATGTCAGCACGCTGAAGGAATTGGCGCGGCGATGGAAACCCGAATTGCTGGCGGGTTTCAAGAAAGCGCAGGCCCACACGGCCTTGGCCGATATCCACGAGTCGATCGACGAATTGGTCTACTACCGCCAGCATCTGCTCGCAGTCTGATCCGGCAACGTCCTTCCTGGCGCTCCCAGCAGTCAGGGTTGCGGGGAAACCCGAATCTGTTGTAGAATGCGAGCTTCGCCCGGTTTCAGCTTGAGTTGTCTTGTTCAGGCAGCCGAGGCGTTTCGTACATCCCCTCTGACCTCATCTGGTCTTCCCGCGGCGCCGTTTCGGCCTCCCGTGTGGCTAGACCGAACCCCAGGGCTTCGTGCTTTTGGACAGGGTCGGCGGCGATGCCGTCGCATTGACTGTTCTCGAGCACCAGTTGCTACCCCGGCGCCGCCGGGTGCTGGTTCGAACCTTCTGCGTTGCGACTGACCTGTATCGACCATTCGGTCAATACAAGGCGTTTTAGTGCTCCCGTGATCCGGGACGCGGAGCGCTGTGCATTTGTGAAGAAAAATACCATGAGTTTAACCTCCCACGGGCTGC
>JBBRID010000386.1:0-4138 GCA_038221635.1 Burkholderiales bacterium | reverse complement strand
CGCCCGCAGCTGGTGCGGTAATAGTTGTAGCGCAGCGGGTTCTTCAGGTAGTAATCCTGGTGATATTCCTCGGCCGGATAAAAGGCGCCGGCCAGCTTGATCTCGGTGACGATCGGTTCCTTGAAGGGCTTGGCTTGTTCGACCCGGGCCTTGGATGCCTGGGCTTCGGCCAGTTGCTCCGGTCCGACTGCAAAAATCGCGGTGCGGTAAGGCGATCCGGCATCGCAGAACTGACGATCCTTGGTGGTGGGATCGATGGTTCGCCAGAAATGGTCGACCAGGGTCTTGTAGCTGACCTTGTTGGGGTCGTACACGATTTCGACCGCCTCGGCGTGTCCGGTGCGTTTGGCCGAGACCTGATCATAGGTCGGATTGGCAACCGTGCCACCGATGTAGCCCGAGGTCGTCGACAACACGCCGTCGACGTGATCGAAATCCGACTCGACACACCAGAAACAGCCGCCGGCGAAAATCGCCTTCGCGCTGGGTCCGCTGACCGCGGCGGTGGCGGTCGCAGATTTGGCATCGGGTTTGGCTGCCTGGCCGGACAGCGCCGATTGCCATCCGAAAACGGCAACCAGGCCCGCGGCAGCGGCAACCGCGGTGATCGAGCGGCGCATCATGCAGGTGCCGGCACAAACGCGAGTGCCACTCCGTTGTTGCAATAACGCTTGCCGGTCGGCGCCGGGCCGTCACTGAAGATGTGACCATGGTGCCCACCGCAACGCGCGCAGTGATATTCGGTACGCGGGAACAGCAATTTGTAGTCGGTGCTGGTGCCGAAGGCATTCGGCAATGTCGTGAAATAGCTCGGCCAGCCGGTGCCGCTGTCGAACTTCATTTCAGTCGTGAAGAGCGGATGTTGGCAGGCGACGCAGACAAAGCGTCCCGGGCGCTTTTCATTGTTCAGCGCGCTGCTGAACGCGCGTTCGGTGCCTTCTTCTCGCAAGACATGGTACTGGGCCGGCGTCAGCAGCTTTTTCCATTCGGCGTCGCTGCGGGTGATCCGCTCAGAAGCCGGCAATGGCGATTCGTTCTCTTTGGCGGACAGGGTTGCGACGGCGGGCGCCAGGCCCAGTGCCGACAACATACCCATCCAATGGCGTCGTGTCATCATTTGATCTCCTGTCTTTCGGCCGGTAACTGACCAGCCTGCTGCGTATTCGTCGAAGTTGGAGCCAGAACCTTTCACGACGTTCCACCCGCCTCAATGTTTGTCGGCTTCGGAAGTAAAGGCATCGGCGTAGAACGCCGTCTCGGCAAGCCCGCAGCGGGTCGTGAAGTCGCGCTGCGCGGCGTCCACCATCACCGGCGCCCCGCACGCGTAGACCTCACATGCGGACAGATCCGGCAGATCGGACATCACCGCCTGGTGGACCAGGCCGGTGCGTCCTTGCCATCCGTCATCCGGCCGGGGATCGGACAGCACCGGTATGTAGCGCAATTGTGGCAGTCGCTGCTCGGCGGCCAGTGCCCAGTCGTGCTGATACAGGTCGACGCGGCTGCGGCAGCCCCAGTAGAGCAGCATCGGCTGCGTCATGGCCTTGTGCTCCATCTGCTCGATCAGCGCCTTGATTGGGGCAAAACCAGTGCCCGAGGCGAGCAGCACCACTGGCTGAACATGGTCCTCGCGCAGGAAAAAGCTTCCGAACGGGCCTTCGATGCGCAGGATGTCGCGCGCTTTCAAAGTGCTGAATACCTGATCGGTGAATTTTCCACCGGGCATATGTCGCAGGTGCAATTCGATCGCAGGCTGGTCGTTGCCGATCAGCTCACGCTGGCGATGCGGTGCATTCGCAACGGAATAGCTGCGCCGGTCGCCGTCGCGCAGGATGAACTCGACATACTGGCCTGCCTTGTACATGAATTGATCGTTGGCCGGCAACTGCATCACCAGAACGGTGACATCGGGCGCCGGTCGATCGATGCGACTGACGCGTGTAGGAAGTTTGCGCACTGGAAACTCGCCGAGTCCGGGAACCGTACGCGCCTCGATCACCAGATCGGTCTGCGCGGCAGCGCGGCAGGTCAGCATCAGCCCGGCTTCTTCTTCCTCGGTGCTCAAGGCCTTGCTCTGATGGGTGCCGTGGATCACGCGGCCTTCCAGCAGTCGGCATTTGCACGAACCACAGGCGCCATCCTTGCATCCGTAGGGCAGGCCGATGCCCTGCCGGATCGCTGCCAACAGAACCGGTTCGTCGCGATCGACCTCGAAGATCCGACCGCTGGGCTGAACTGTCACCGAAAAACTCATTCGATTTCTTTCGCGGAGCGCGCAGGAGGCGTTGATCGGTCGCAATGAATAAACTCGCCCCTGAATTCTGCCCGCTGCGCGCACGCCCTTGGCAGCCGGCGGGTGAAGCGCTGCGCGTAGTTGGCGGCGTTGCCATCATCGGGCGACATTCCGGCGTTCCTGCAGTTCCTTTTCATCTTCAAGTCAGCCGTTCATGCCATTTGCATCAGATCCGCGATTTCGGCGTCCACACTTGTTGATCGTCGGTTGCGGCGATATCGGCATGCGGGTATTGCGGCTGTTGGCCGGCCGCTATCGTGTGCTGGTGCTGAGCTCCAGTCCCCAGCGCTTCCAGATGCTTCGGGATGCCGGGGCGTTGCCGCTGCCGGGCGATCTCGACAAACCGGCGACGCTGAGCCGTCTGGGAGGCCTGGCCGACGTAGTCCTGCACCTGGCACCGCCCCCCGCACAAGGCGTCGAAGACCTGCGAACTCGTCACCTGCTGCAGGCGCTGGGACGACGGCCCGGCGTGCGCCGCATTGTTTATGGAAGTACCAGCGCAGTCTATGGTGACGCCGGCGGAGATTTCTTCGGCGAAACCCGCAGCGTTGCGCCGCGCAGCGATCGGGCGCGCCGACGCGTCGATGCCGAGCAACAACTGCGCTGTTTCGGGCTTCGATTCGGGGTGGCAATCTCTCTGCTGCGCATCCCCGGCATCTACGCGCGCGACCGCACCGGCGGCCACCCGCGCGAGCGGCTGCTGCGCGGAACGCCGGTGCTGCACGCCGAAGAAGACGTGTTCACCAACCACATCCATGCCGACGACCTGGCGCGCGCCTGCGTCGCGGCGCTTAGGCACGGCATGCCGATGCGTGCGATCAACGTCTGCGATGACAGCCAGTTGATGATGGGCGACTATTTCGATCTGGCCGCCGATTTGTGCGGCCTGCCGCGCCCGCCCCGAGTCAGCCGGGCAGAGATGGTCGACCTGGTCTCGCCGATGGCACTGAGCTTCATCAGTGAGTCGCGGCGGCTGGATAACTCACGCCTGAAAGTTGAGTTGGGAGTGCGCCTGCTTCATCCGACCGTTCATTCGGGGCTTTGACGGCACCCGCGTCAGGCTCAGATGCCCTGGGCATGGCGCAGGCTGTTGATTCGATCGGTTGCCTGAACCCGGAATGTCTGCAACTGCCCGCCCCGCCTGACTTCGACGCTGACCTCGCGATTGGGTGTGCTGCCTTGCCAAAGCCGCTGATAGAAGGCCAGCAGATTGGTCACCGGGACCGAATCGATCGCGACGATCTGATCACCCGGCACCAGACCCGCCGCATCGGCGGGCCCATCTGTGGTCACCCGCGTGACGCGAAGCTTGCCGTCGGCCTCCGAGCAGTTGACGCCGAGCCAGGCGCGCTGGCTGGCTGTCGAGCGGCCGTTCTCGCGCAGTTCGGCCAGGATCGGTCGCAGCAGGTCGACCGGGACGAACATGTTGCCAGGCGCCGGGGGTTGATCCGGGCCGCGGGCATTACGCACCACCAGGGAGCCGATGCCCAGCAACTCGCCGGCGGCATTGAACAATCCGGCACCCGAGTGATCGGTGCGCGGGGGCACCGTGAACAAGGCGGTGTCGATGTGATATTCCCAGTTGCCGGTGAAAGGCCTCTGCGACGCCAGATAGGCGACGCTGAGGTCGCCGTCGGCCCCGCCACTGACGACCATCAGCGGTTCGTTCAGCGCCACCGCTGCCGAACTGCCGAGGGTGGTTGCCGGCCGGGGCAAGGGCGCCACCGACTTGACCAGGCCGAAGCCGGATGCCGGATCGTAGGCGGCGACGCGGGCCGGAAACACGCGACCGTCGTCGAGCTCGATTTCGATTTGTTCGGCCTCCATGATCAAGTAGCCGATGGT
>JBBRID010000385.1:0-4153 GCA_038221635.1 Burkholderiales bacterium | reverse complement strand
ACATCGCCGAGGCCGGCTTGCAGCATGCCAATCAGGTCGTGCAGCAAAAAAGCTGCCTCGGGCCATTTCCGCTCGCCGGCAGCGCGCCGGTCGTCAACGGAGCTTTCGCGGGTGGCAGCTATACCGCGTTCGCTGACCGCTCGAGCGGCAGCCCGGTTGTGCTGACGTCGACCGGCAGCTACAAGGCAGCGTCGGTGACACTGACTCGGCCGAACGCCATCGTCTACCAGAGCTCAGTGCAGACCTTCACGCTGCAACCCGATAGCTTCGCGGCAAAGGATACCTATGTGTCACCGTCGAGCCCGACCAGCAACTTCGGCGGCGAGTCGACCTTGCGCATGTCGATCGGCAGCTTCCAGCCGCTGCTGCAGTTCGGCCTCGAGCCATTGCCGCCGGGCAGCCGTCCGGTCGCGCTCTACGACAGCGGCACGGCCAGTCTGCTGCCCGGTGCGCAGTTGTCGCTCTACCAGACGCAGACGACGATCGGCTCAGGCACGGTCGCTGCGCACCTGATGACACGCAGCTGGACAGCCGGAACCGGCTCGGGCAGCGTGGGCGGCGGTGCGACCTGGAACACCTCGGATGGAATCACCGGGTGGACCACACCGGGCATCGGCTATTTACCCGCACCACTGACGAGCATGACGACGCCTAATATCGTCGGCTGGCAGAACTGGAATCTGACCGATGCAGCCACCACATGGCTCGCCGGAACGACGCCGAACCACGGCGTCTGGCTGATCGGGTCGGGATTGTCGCTCGGCGCTTTGCGATATGTCAGCGCCGACGAGGCGCTGAACCTGACACGGCGCCCGAAGATGACGATGACCTATCTGCTGCCGTGCGGCATGGCGGCACCGCAAAAGGTGGGACTGGGTACCAGCCGTGACACCGAGATCGACAGCTCGAGCCCGAACTCCGACCGCGGCGGCAACAGCCACATGATGGTGTCTGCGACGAGAATCCGTCGCGCATTGGTCCAGTTCGACACCTCGTCGATACCCGCTGGCAGCACCGTCGCTTCGGCGACCTTGCGCCTGTACGCCGACCACACCAGTCCGAATCCGCTCAGCAGCGCGGTGACCCTCACCGTCAGCGCATTGATCACACAGGCCTGGACCAGCGATGCCAGCTGGGCCAACTTCACCGGCAACAGCGGTGGGGGCAGCAAGATCTGGCTGCCGACCAGCGGTGGCACGTTTCGCGCTACACCGGCGACCACACGCATCGTGCCAGCAGGCTTCGCCGAGAACAACTGGGTCGAGTTCGACGTGTCCGGGCTGGTGCGCGAATGGGTGGACGGCGTGACGCCGAACCTCGGCGTGATTCTGCAGAGCGCGACGCCGAACAGCCACGAGCTCGACTTCGCCACACTGAACAACGGCGAATCGTCCAAGCGACCGCAGCTCATCGTGATCTACCGATGAGCACCTGCCGCGCCGCTCACGTCGCCTGCGTCGAGCCGAAGGTTTTCGGCCGCACTGCCGATAACCCTGATGCGGGCGAGCGCGCCGCGACCCACAACTTCAGCCAGCCCGAGCAGCAACGTGGTCCAAGAGAGCCAGACAACGTGAAATTCGCCGATTCGATCCGCTCGATATGGACAGCCTGCGGCTTTGCCGGCCCAGATGTCACGAACTATGCCGAAAGCGTGATGACGGCAGAGACTCGCCAGGGTGTGATGATGCTCAGCGTTTTCTCGCTGCTGCTGATGCTCGGCGCAACTGCTCTGCATGCTCGCCTCGGACTGAGCGACCCTCACGTCTACACCTTTCTGACGCTGGCAGCCTTGTCGCTGCACATCCTGCTGTCGACACGGGCAACCCGGCGGCTGCGCGAGTTGTATCTGCTGGCGATCACGCTGCTGGTGATCAGTGGCTGCGCGCTGGTGCTGCTTGCGCACAAGACCAACAGCTTCGGCGCACCTCTTTTCAGTGGCGTCGCACTGCTGCTGATGATCGTCCCGATGGTGCCCTGGGGCCTTCGCGAGGCACTCGGCGTGATGGCGATGATCTATCTGCTGTTCACCACCTCGACGCTGACGATGCCCACACGTTTCTCGACCCAGACGCTGTGGGCGTTGCAGTTCCTGATGCTGAGCGCCGGCGCGATCTCGCTGTCGCTGGTGGTGCGCTCGGTGGGCGCGCGCAAGCAGCAGATTGCGGCTCACTTCAGTCTCGCCCGCTCGCACGAGGAAATGGAGCGGCTTTCGCTGCAGGATCAGCTGACGGGCCTGTTCAATCGCCGTTACCTGGCGCTCAATTTCAACGCCGATGTCGATCGCATCCACCGCAGCGGCGCCGATTGCGAATTCGTGCTGTTCGACATCGACCGCTTCAAGCAGTTCAACGACCAACACGGCCATGCACACGGCGACGCCATCCTGCAGGCCGTCGCCTCGGCATATGGCGCGGTGCTGCTGCCCGGTGACGTGCTGGTTCGCCTCGGCGGGGACGAATTCGTGATGCTGCTGGCAGGGCCGGCAGCGCAGTCCCGCCTGCAACGCGCAGCGGCCGATCTGCAGCATCGCGCGGTACCGTTCGGAATCGGCGGCTCGGATCGCCCGACCATCAGCGCCGGGCTGCTGCGCCTCGACAATGGCACGATACCCTTGCTCGATTCAGCCTATGCCACTGCCGATCTGGCGCTGTACGAGGCCAAACGGGCCGGCGGCAACCAGATTCGCTGCGCTGCACCACAAGCGGCTGCGGCACAGACGGCCTCGTTGGCCCCGGTGTGAGCGATCGATGAGACAGCTCGACGCCTTGATCGCACCGTTCGCGCGCCATTCGCGGCATGTCACGTCGCCGATCGGCATCGATCTGGCTCAGGACCGCGTCAACCTCGCACAGTTCGATTCGACGGCGAGCGGGCCATCGGTGCGCGCTGCAGCGTCGCTGCCTTACCCAGCGGGACGCGACGAGGTGCTTGCCAGCCGGCCGCGGCTGAAGGCGCTGTTGCGCCAGGCGCTCGACGGTCACAGCTTCAAGGGGCGACGCGTCGTCTCGTGCCTGCGGCCCGACGAACTGCGGATCCTGATGGTTAACTACGCACCTGCCTCCGGCGGCAACGATGCGAGCGCGATTGCCGGCGAACTGCGCGAGCGCCTGAAAGCCGAAGTGGCGACCTCGGTGATCGATTTCATCCCGATCCGTGGTGATGGTGGCGACAAGGGTCGGCGCGATGCGCTGGTTGTCGTCGCGCCGCGCGAAAACGTGATCCGCCACCTCGAGTTGCTCGATGGCGCAGGCCTCGAGGTTTCCGCCCTCGATGTCGGCCCAGCCGCGCTCGCACGGCTGGTATCGTTCGTCAACGAAGTCGATCGGCGCGAGACCCATCCCAATGTACTGCTGATCAATTTCGGCAGTGCACGCAGCCATCTGAGCGTCGTCTGGGGGCGCCGCCTGATACTCGACCGCGCGATCGAGATCGGCGAGCGCCCGCTGCTCGACCGGGTGACGCGTCTGCTCGGCGTTCCGGACGAAATCGCGCTGCGCATGCTGACGGACACCGGCTTTGCCCCCCGTGAAGACGACGCCGCCGATGCAGAACTGAGCGGCACGCTGGCCGAGGTGTTGAGGCCTGACCTCAACCTGCTCGTCGCCGAGATCAACAAGACGCTGGTCTACACCGCATCACAAAGCCGTGGTCGGGGCATCGACCAGATCTACCTGCTCGGCAGCGTTGGTCGTTACCGCGGCATCGACCGGCAGATGCTGAAGTGGCTGGAAATTCCGGTCGCGGTGCTGGATCCGTTTCGAGCCTTCGGCAGCGCCCTGTCCGAAGCCGACATGCAGAGACTGAAGCCGATCGCCGGCATCGCACTGGCGTGTGGCCTGAGCCTGCGAGGCCTGCGCAACGATGGCTGACATCGACCTGATCCCGGCCGACTATGCGGCGCTGCGTCAGTGGCGCCGACGCCTGACGCAGATCGCCTCGTTGCTGCTGCTGCTGACACTGATGACCATCGGCGCACGTGCCTGGCTCGGTTGGCGAATCGCCGTCGAACGGCCGGCCGTCGAGGCGCTGCTGGAGGCCGATAAGGCCGCGCAGGCTCGGCGCACCCAGCTGAACGGGCTGAACAACCGAAGCCTCGGCGTCAATGCGCAGCTCACGGCACTTCAGGGATGGCGTGACGGCAGCCGCTGGCCGG
>JBBRID010000384.1:0-4170 GCA_038221635.1 Burkholderiales bacterium | reverse complement strand
TCCACGAGCGTCTCGCCTGCACCATTGTTCAGCGTCACCTCGATGCCATTGGCCCGGGCATCGAAGGCCGCAAACTCGGTCGCGGCAATGACAATCTGGTCAGCTTCGCACGCCTCCCGTTTACCGGTCCCCTTGCCGACGAAGTGGCGCAGATTGCGAACGATCTGCCCGGCCCGAAGCGCTTCGTCACATGCCAGCCGCATCATCAGCTCGGCGTTTGCAAGGGCGGCGTCGCCTTCGGATTTCAAGGCATTGCGCAATCCAGCGTACAGATAATTGCTGATCGCGGTCAGAGGTTGATTGATTTCGTGCGCAATTCCGGCTGCCATTTCGCCCAATTCGTTTGCACGTGCGAGATGCGCGAATTCGTTCTGCAGGATGCGCAGACGTTCTTCGCTGGCTGCCAGTGACGCCGCTGCATCGCGACTGGCGGTCAAATCGCGATGCGAGCCGAAAAAATAGATCAATTCGCCCGCGTCGTCGAATATGGGGCTGATATGGACCTGATTCCAGAAACTTGAGCCGTCTTTACGATAATTGAGCAGTTCCTGTGTGGTCTCCACCCTCTGATCGACAGCCCGACGGATCACGGCAACGTCGGCGGGATCGGTACCGGCGCCCTGCAGCAGCCGACAGTTTCGCCCCAGGATTTCTTCAGCATCATACCCGGTCATTGCCAGAAAGGCGGCATTGGCCATGACGACCGGATTGTCGACCTCCTTCGGATCGGTCACGACCATCGGCATGATCGTGCGGTCAAGCGCAATAATCGCAAGCTTGGCATGGTCGGCCCGTCCCCGAGCGCTAATAGCCGCTGGCGAAGTGAAATGAATATCGGGGCCCTGAAAAACCCGATTCGTCATTTGTTACGCATCAGATTTGTTTCCAGCCTGTCAGCCGATCATGACTTCATCTAAGTTAAATTCAAGGGTGAGCCAAGCCAAGAAATATGGCACCGGATTCTTGTTCCGCAGGGCCATCGACACTTGCCGATGACCAAGCCGAGCGACGCAATGAACCATGCGGCGCGACAACAGCCTCTAAAGCATCGGGCCCATGTACAAGACGGGATTGATCGACCGCACATGCCGGACGTACGATACTTGGGTGGCTGCCGCATGTTGTGGTATCTGGCCTCGCCGGCGCACGACTATCCTGAACGACCGACACGATTGTCATGATCGACCCGTCCGTTGTTGTCCCTGATCTGTCAGCATCACTGGCCGACAGCTATTCTTTACGGAACGAAGGGCTGGAGATAGCGTTCGAGCTGCCGGAGAACATCCTGCAGGCCCTTTTGTTCCGACTGGCCGCGCAGGCGGTGCAGCGCCAGCTCCGTATCCAGTGTGAAATCCGAAATGCCGGACGCGGTGCGGGACCGCTCGCCGCCGAGCGATCGCACGAGATTGAGAGCAGCCCGGTTTTCGGACAGGGTTTGCACCAGAAGCGAGCTGATCTTCTCCAGCCGGCAGTTGATCAGAAGGACCGCCGTGAGCATGCGGGCCAGCCCCATGCCGTGATATTCGTCCAGAATGGCGACAGAAAACTCACCGTTTGCACTGTGCTCGCTGTCACGAAACACATGGACGGCGCCGATTGCCGGATCTTCGGCATCGTTGGAGAGTATGGCGCCCCATGCGATGTGCTGGTGGCCGTCAACCTGGATCAGCTTTTCGATGACGCCGTCCGGCAGGCTGCGCTGGCTTGAAAAGAACCGCAAATAGCGTGAATGGGCCGACAGCTGTTCAATGCCCTTCCGCATCCGTTCTTCATCGGTGGCGCGGATAGTGCGGATGCAAACCGCGCTACCGTCTGCCAGCGCCGCATGAATGACTTCGTCGATGATCGGATGGACAGACTGAGCCTTTTCCATGCTGCAATATGGCACAGGAGCGGAAGTTAATCACGCGCCCCACGATGTCGCAACGCCGTCTACGCCAGATGTATCGGGGTCGGGGGCCGCCGGCCCAGGCCGCCGGAGGCCCCCAGTCTTGACGGAGATGCGACCCTAGCCGGCCTCGCCCTTGTCGAAATCGAGTGGTGGCTGCACCGCCTCTTGTCTTGGCTGATCGGTGCGAAAGCCCGACAGGGTGAGGCCGAGCAGGCGTATCCCCTGGCTGACCGGCAGCAACGACCGCAGCAGTGACTGCCCGGTTTCGGCAATCTGGCCTTTATCGGACAGCGGCAGCGCCAGGGTGCGGGAGCGCGCGATCACCCGGAAGTCGGCGAATTTTGCTTTCAGCGTCAGGGTTCGGCCGGCGGCGCCGGCGCGTGCAATGCGGGTCCAAGCGGCATCGATGACGAGTTCGAGCGCCAGCAGCAGGTCGGCTTCGTCCGTCAGGTCGCGGTCGAAAGTGCGCTCGGCACCGACGGACTTGAGCGGTCGGTCGGGCCGGACCGGGCGATCGTCCTCGCCATGGGCGGCGCGGTGGAAATAGCCGGCGCTGCTGCCGAAGTGACGGGTCAGCTCATTGAGGCTGCGGTCGCGCAGGTCGGCGCCGGTGCGGATGCCGAGGCGCTCCATTTTGGCAGCGGTAACAGGGCCGACGCCGTGGAAGCGCTTGACGGGAAGCGCGGCTACAAAGGCTGGCCCCTGCGCCGGCCTGATGACGCAAAGGCCGTCGGGCTTGTTCTGGTCCGATGCCAGCTTGGCAATGAACTTGTTGTAAGAGACGCCGGCCGAAGCGGTGAGACCGGTGTCGGCCTTGATGCGGGCGCGAATCTGGGTGGCGATGGCGGTTGCCGAGCCGATGCCAAGCCGGTCTTCGGTGACATCGAGATAGGCCTCGTCGAGAGACAGCGGCTCGATGAGGTCGGTATAATCGGCAAAGATCGCCCTGATCTGCTGCGAGACGGCGCGATAGACGTCGAAGCGTGGCGGCACGAACACCAGCGCCGGGCAGCGGCGCTGCGCCGTGACCGAGGCCATGGCCGATCGCACGCCAAAGGCGCGGGCTTCGTAGCTGGCGGCCGCCACCACGCCGCGGGCCTGGGCGCTGCCGACGGCGACTGGGCGGCCGCGCAGGGCCGGATCATCGCGTTGTTCGACCGAGGCGTAGAAGGCGTCCATGTCGATATGGATGATCTTGCGGAGCGTCACAGCAAAAGGGGCAGGGCGCGCTCACCTTCGCCGCCGTCGAACTTGTCACCGCGCGCGACGATGCCGAGCATCCCGTCAGCCAGCGGGCGCTGCAGCCGGCTGGCGTCGGACCAAGGCGCTGTCAGCCATGTCTCGATGTTGGCCGCTTCCAGAACCACCGGCATGGCCTTGGGGTGGACCGCAGCAACCTCGGCGCAAGGCTCGGTGGTCAGAAAGGCGAACAGGTCGTAGGTGACTTCGCCTTCGGCGACCTTCCGGGTCGAGGTCCAGCGCGTCCAGATGCCGGCGAAGAAGCACAAGGGCCGGCTTTCGTCCGCTGCGAACCACACCGGCTCCGACTTTCCAGCGGCATTCAGGCCGGGCTCGCTGAACGATGTGAAGGGCACCAGGCACCTTGCCGCGGGGACCAGCCAGCGCCGCCAGTGCGGGCTGGCGGTATTCCGGACGTTGGTGACGCCGCGATCGACCTTCCTGCCTTGCAAGGCGAACGCCGGGCTCGGCATGCCCCAGCGCGCCATGGCGAGTTCGCGGGTGCCATCGGCGGCGGTTCGCACAATGGGGGCGACATGGTCGGGGAAGATGCCGGGCAGCAGCGGCAGGTTGCCGGTCGTGTCCCGCATGACGCTGGCGAGATCGCGGATGGCCTGCTGGCCCTTGGTCATCGAATACAGGTTACACACCGCGGCGCTTCTCCATCAGCAGGCAAAACGCATGGCGCAGCGCCTCGGTCCTGCGACAGTGTCACCCGGACCCGTCATGACACCTGCGTGGCGGTTCCTGCCACGATATAGACGGTGACGAACAGCCCGCACAGCAGCCCGCCCGGAACGGCGCTGCCGGTGCGCGCCCAGGTGAACGTGCCGATGGCGGCGATGATGGCCAGCAGCGGCACGAACTGGATGGCGATGACGGTGGTCAGCGGATCGAATGCCGTCGGCAACTGGCCCGTGGCGAAGAAAATGCCGTAGTCGACCAGCAGCAACAGGATGAAGCCGCCCGAAAGGGCCAGTATTGCCGCGCCATAGCGCATCAACCAGCCATCGCCGGCGACCGCCAGCCGCCCGAGTGCG
>JBBRID010000383.1:0-4172 GCA_038221635.1 Burkholderiales bacterium | reverse complement strand
ATGGTCGCCGGGCTCGAGGAGATCTCGGGCGGGGAGATCGCCATCGGCGGCCGGGTCGTCAACGATGTCGAACCCGCCAAACGCGACATCGCGATGGTGTTCCAGAACTACGCGCTGTATCCGCACATGAACGTGTTCGAGAACATGGCCTACGGCTTGAAGATCGCCAAGTTGCCGGTGGCCGAGATCAAGGAACGCGTCGACAAGGCGGCAAAGATTCTCGAACTCGGCGCGCTGCTGCAACGAAAGCCGCGCGAGTTGTCGGGCGGGCAGCGCCAGCGGGTCGCGATGGGCCGGGCTATCGTGCGCCAGCCGCAGGTGTTCCTGTTCGACGAACCCTTGTCCAATCTCGACGCCAAACTGCGCGCACAGACCCGCCTGGAGATCAAGAAGCTGCACTCCGAGCTGGCGATCACGTCGCTGTTCGTCACCCACGATCAGGTCGAGGCCATGACGCTGGCGCAGCGCATGATCGTGATGAATGCCGGCCGGGTCGAACAGATCGGGACGCCCGACGAGGTCTACCAGCGGCCAGCCACCGCGTTTGTCGCCAGTTTCATCGGCTCGCCGCCGATGAATCTGATGCATGGTCATGCAGATGGCACAACCTTCACATTGGCCAATCAGAATTTGCCGTTGCCTGCGCCGGTTCCACGCGCCGGCGAGTTGATCGCGGGATTGCGGCCGGAACATGCGCAACTGGCCGCAGCTGGCGAGCCCGGCTGGCCTTTCAAGGTCGGCATGATCGAGATGCTCGGCGCCGAGCGGCTGATCCACGGCATTGTCGGCGGCCATGATTTCACGGTGCGTCTGGACGCCACCTTGCCTAGCCCGCCAGTCGATGCCACGCTGAGCCTCCAGTTCGACCCCGAGCGCCTGCACTGGTTCGATTCCGCCACGCGCCAGCGAGTCGAGTGAATCGCGATGTCCGATTGGCCACTGCCGTTCTGGATTGCCCACCGCGGCGCCGGCAAGCTGGCGCCTGAAAACACCCTGGCTGCGTTTCGCCTCGGGGCGGCTTGCGGTTACCGCGCGTTTGAATGCGACGTCAAACTGAGCGGCGACAGCGTTGCGATGCTGCTGCATGATGCGGGCCTCGAGCGCACGACCAATGGTCATGGCCGCGCCGCCGACCAGGACTGGAAGGCGCTGTCGCGGCTGGACGCCGGCAGCTGGCATGGCCGACTCTATGCCGGCGAGCCACCGGCGTCGCTCGAAGCGATCGCGCAGTTTTGCATTGCCAATCGGTTTGCACTGAACATCGAGATCAAGCCGACGCCCGGGCACGAGTCGGCAACCGGAGAGCAGGTCGCATTGGCAGCTGAGCGGCTATGGCGCGGCAGCCAGCTCCGCCCCATCCTCAGCTCGTTTTCGCCGAGTGCACTCGACGCCGCAAGATCGGCGGCCTCCGAACTGCCACGAGCGCTGTTGATCGACAAACCGCAAGCGGACTGGCTCGACATCGCACAGGATCTGAACTGCGTGGCCGTGGTTGCGAACCACGCGATCTGGCAGCAGCAGATGATCGACACGCTGCACCAGGCCGCCATGCGCGCGTTGGCCTATACGGTCAACGATCCGGCGACGGCCGACTGGCTGACCCGCCTCGGAATCGATGGATTGATCACCGATGCGGTCGATCGATTCTCGCCCGATACAGGCAAAGCCTGTGCAAGCCCGATGGACCCCGGGGTCTGCTCATCAGGTACTCATGACCGGTAGTCGGCATTGATGCTGACGTAATCATGACTGAGGTCACAGGTCCATACCGTCGCATGGTGCGGACCCCGGTTCAGATCGATACGGATGGTGATCTCGTCACGCTTCATCACACGCTGGCCGTCCTCTTCCCGATATTCAGAGCGGCGTCCACCGCGCTCGACGACGTGCACTTCGTCCAGATGCAGATCGATCAAATTCTGGTCAAGGTCGTCGATTCCCGCATAACCCACCGCGGCGAGAATTCGGCCGAGATTCGGGTCGCTGGCAAAGAAGGCTGTCTTGACCAGCGGCGAATGAGCAATTGCGTAAGCCGCCTTCAGGCACTCGGCTTCATCACGGCCACCATTCATTTCGATGGTGATGAATTTGGTCGCACCTTCGCCATCGCGAACGATGGCCTGCGCCAAGGTTTTCGCCACGTCGGTGATCGCTTCCAGCAGGGCCTTGCCAGCAGGCGATTCCAGCGAATTGATCACCGGGTTTCCGGCCTGATGGGTGGCGATCAGCACGAAGGAATCGTTGGTCGAGGTATCGCCATCGATGGTGATGCGGTTGAAGCTGCCTGCCGCAACTGCATTGATCAATGGCTGCAACAACGCTGGCTCGATCGCCGCATCGGTCGCAACGAAACCCAGCATGGTTGCCATGTTCGGGCGGATCATCCCGGCACCCTTGCTGATGCCGGTGACGGTCACGGTGCGTCCGCCAATCTGCAGTTGCCGCGACGCCGCCTTCGGCAGCGTGTCCGTCGTCATGATGGCGGCCGCCGCCTCGGCCCAATGGTCGGCGGCCAGATCACCAAGCGCATCTGGCAGACCAGCCTGGATGCGGTCGGACGGCAGGGTCTCCATGATCACGCCGGTCGAGAACGGCAGCACCTGTTCGGGCGCGATATCGAGGTGCTGGGCCAGTGCGATGCAGGTCGCGAATGCACGCGACATGCCGTCCTCGCCGGTTCCGGCATTGGCATTGCCGGTATTGATCAGCAGCGCGCGGATACCGAGGCCAGCAGCCAGGTGTTTTTGGCACAGCTGCACCGGTGCGGCGCAAAAGCGATTGCGCGTGAAAACACCGGCCACACTGCTGCCTTCAGCCAGCGCGATCACCGTCAGGTCGCGTCGACCGGCCTTGCGGATCCCCGCCATCGTTATGCCAAGTTGCACCCCGGCCACGGGGTGAAGGTTTTCGGCACGGGGCGCTTGCAGATTGACGGGCATTGCGGGGGCTCAACAGTACTGTACGAAGCCTCATTGTAGGCAGCCGACACGGCCTCCCAGCGCGCCACCCGGGCGCGTTTTCAACTGCCTTTCAGTCAACCGCCCGTCAGACCAGTCGGCCGTGGCATTGCTTGTATTTCTTGCCACTGCCGCAGGGGCACGGATCGTTGCGGCCAACCTTCGGCACATCGTCCGCCAGCAGCACATCCGATTGCCGTTCCTGCGCCACGCTGCCGTCCTCGTTAGGGTGGGTGTAGGTCACGTTCGACAGATGGGAGGCGCGCTGCTCGATTGCCTCGGCAGCGAGGGTCACTTCCTCTTGCGACTGGACGCGCACCGTCATCAGCACCCGCGTCACGTCCATCTTGACGGCGTCGAGCAACTGGCTGAACAGCTCGAATGCCTCGCGCTTGTATTCCTGCTTCGGGTTCTTCTGCGCAGAACCGCGCAGATGGATGCCCTGACGCAGGTAATCGAGTGCTGCCAGATGTTCGCGCCAATGCTGGTCGATCGACTGCAGAAGGATCATCCGCATGAACGGCGTGAACTGTTCGACACCGACGCGCTCGAGCTTGTCGGCAAACGATTTGTCGGCTGCCTGGACGACCCGTTCGACGATGTCCTCGTCGGTCACCGAATCGCTTTTCTCGACCTCGGCTTTTAGTTCGACCTCGAGCTGCCATTCCTCGCGCAGCTGCTTCTCCAGGCCGTCGAGGTTCCACTGCTCTTCGACACTCTGATCGGGCACGAAGCCATGCACCACATCGGTCATCGTGCTGCCGCGCAGGTTGGTGATCTGCGGCATCAGGTCGCTGGCCTCGAGAATCTCGTTGCGCTGCTGATAGATGACCTTGCGCTGGTCGTTGGAAACGTCATCGTATTCAAGCAGCTGCTTGCGGATGTCGAAGTTGCGCGCCTCGACCTTGCGCTGCGCGCTTTCGATGCTGCGTGTCACGATGCCGGCTTCGATCGCCTCGCCTTCGGGCATCTTCAGCTTGTCCATGATCGAGCGAACCCGATCACCGGCGAAGATCCGCATCAATGAATCATCGAGCGACAGGTAGAAGCGTGACGAACCCGGATCACCCTGGCGACCCGAGCGGCCACGCAGCTGGTTGTCGATGCGCCGCGACTCGTGCCGTTCGGTCGCGATGATGCGCAAGCCGCCCTGCGCCTTGACGGCTTCGTGCAGGCCCTGCCATTCGGCGTGCAGCTTTTCCGCCCGAGCGGTCT
>JBBRID010000382.1:0-4177 GCA_038221635.1 Burkholderiales bacterium | reverse complement strand
TGCCCAGCCTGGCGCGCATTCGTCAACAGACGCGGCACGAATGCCGCGACGCAAAGACCGCCTGCCAAACGCACGCTGTCGTAGACGATTGCACCCGATCCCGTCGACCGCAGCTTGCGGCCCAGCGCCTGGCCTGCCGTGTAGTCCCCTGGATCGCAGACAGCGGCATATTCAGCGCGCAGCGCCTGACTCTGTGTCGCAGCCCGGACGTCGTGGACCCGGCCTTTCAGGTCGGCCTTGATCCAGCGCAGGTCGATATCGATCTCCGGTTCGGCGGTGCGAGACAAAAAGATGGCGCGGTGATGGCTGACTTCCGCGATCGCCGTCGGCAGCGAATCGGCCGCGTAATAAACGCCGTAACTGCCGTCGCTGAAACGTGAACCCTCCGGGTTCAGGTGCGTGAATGCCGCCATGATCAGGCTCGCCCCGGGCCCGCTGACACGATCGGCGACCGGAATCAGCGACAACGCACCGAGCTCCTGACGGACCCGCGGATTGGTCAAGGCCTCGATGGCGAACACCGCATCGAGGTCTTCAGGCGAAGCAATGTCGTCGAACAGTCCGACGGTGGGATAGCGCGACGCGATCAGCCGGTGGCAAGGCGCCCACGACAGTTCGGTCAAGGCAAGCGTTTCTGCGTCCAGCGGCATCAGGCCTTGCCGCCGCGTTGCGCGTCGAGGTACTGGCGCACCACATACAGATCGGCAACTTGGCCACCCAGCATGCGATCGAGCGCCGAGGCCCCGCCAAGAAACGGTGCCGCGTTGGGCTTGCGGACCCATTCGTTGGCACGCTCGTGCACCGGCAGCAGGATCTGCAAGGCCGCGTAGATGCCGAACAGATAAGACAGCCGCTCGAGCACGTGACGGTCGAGCGGCCCGACCTTGCCCTGTCGCCATTGATACAGCGTGGTTCGACTGACGCCCAGCAGGCCGAGTTGCTCGTTGCTGCTCAGCCTCCAGGCCTTGGCGAGCCGCCAAAAGCTGCGCAGTGCGGCAGCCGCAGACGCGGATGAATACAGATCGATATGGGCTGGTTGACGATTGGCGAGGGCTGTCATCGGCGTTTCCTGGTATGGATCGAGATGTTACGCCGCTGAACAGAAATGCTCGATGTAGTTCGCAAATGAACGTCGCAAATCAACGGAATCCCGACGAGGCTTTGCCAGTCTCAGCGCAACACGGCAGCAGCACGGCATGTAGACCGGCCTGTGCTCGGGGTTTGAGTCGACGCGAGATCAGGTGGGCATAGGCATAGCCGCCGAGAAGCACGACCTGGAAAAACACCATGCAGACGGTCCAGACGGCCGCCGATGCGCAAACCACGGCAGGATCTGCTTGGCGATCACCGGCTGAACCATGAACAGCAGAAAGGAGCTGACGAAAATGGTCGCGGCAAATAGCCACGACGAATTAGGCTGGGTCACATCGGCATTCGAGACGGAGGTCGCATTGTCAGCGGCAAATCCACGCCAACGGCCCCAAATCAACAGAACCCGGCGCGAGTCAGAACGCCTTCAGCAAGGCCATCGCTGCGGCCGGGGCACGTTCTTTTGCGCCGCTGATGAAAAACATGAAGACGTCGCGCGCTTGCAGCGGGGCGATTGTTTCCTCGACGCAAGGCAAGCCGGGCGGTTCCTGGCCATCGGCCCACATCCGCGCGCGCTCGGCCCACTCGGCAATCGCCGGCTTCGGATAACCGGTTTCGATCGCTGGTTCGGTGCGCATCAGGCGGGCATAAACGAAATCGCCGGTGATGTCGCAAAACGACGGATAGTCGTCCGAATCACAAAACACCGTGGCCACGCGATGCCGGCGCGCCAGCGCAAGATATTCAGGCGTCATGAACGACTCGTGCCGCACGTCGAGCACATGGCGCAGCGGCAGGCCGTCGACCTGCGCCGGCAGTAGCTTCATAAAAGCGTCCAGGTCGTCCGGATCGAAGCGTTTGGTCGGCGCAAACTGCCACACCAGCGGGCCCAGCTTCTCGCCGAGTTCGGCGATCCCGCTGCCGACGAAGCGGTTGATCGATTCGCCGGCCTCCGCAAGCACGCGACGCAGCGTCGCGAAGCGATTCGCCTTCAGCGAAAAGACGAATCCATCGGGTGTTTCGGCGCGCCACTTGGCGAAGGTGGCCGGCTTCTGTGTGCTGTAGTAGGTGCCGTTGACTTCGATGGCTGTCAGCTGACGGCTGGCATATTCGAGCTCTCGGCTGTGCGGCAATCCGGCCGGGTAGAAGTTGTTGCGCCATGGCTCGAAGGTCCAGCCCCCGATGCCGACCCGGATGGCCGCCGGGCGTGCGTTCACCTTGCCACCCCCACCCATCGACCCGCTTTGCTGGAGAAATCAGTGCGCATAGCCAACACTCGCCAAGTGGTTTGAGGGTAAACCCTAGGATTGATCTAGGGAAAACCCTATAATTGCGTCAAACGGGTGAGGTTCCGGGCATCCCGTAAGGGCCCAGGCGACGAATTGACATCCGCCAGGACCGGCCGAATTTCGAAAGGATTTTCTCATGTTCACGACCTATCGCGTACCGCCGCTTCGCCGCAGTGGACTCGGCGAAGGCGTCCGACCAATCAACGCCTGGTTTGCCAACACATTGTGCGCTTTCAAGCGCCTGGCAGCCCGCGTTTCAGCCAGTCACGCTGGCCGGTCTGCAAAACCGCACGGAAAGTGCAGGCCCAAGCTGATCAACGCCGCATAGGGCGTCGTCAGTAGCAGGCTGCCTTCGGGGCAGCCGATCGTCGTTTACAGGCACTCGGCCGTTCGCTTCGAATGCCCGAGCAGCGTTTCAAGCTTGAACCGTGCCCGGAGGCCCGTCGGCTTTTTGAGGTCAGAATCCATGTCCGACAGAAGGCACGGGCAGGCGGGGTGCGAACCGCCTGGAAGCATTCCACGCAGGCGCAGGCTCTCGGCCCCACTGACTGTCACCGCGATCAACCAGCGAGCATCAGGATGACGATCATGTATTGGGTGATGGGGGTCATTGGCGCGGTGGCGATCGCCGGAGTGCTGGCCGGTCAGGCCGGCATGCTCAACGGCGCACCACCCGGCGATCTCGGCGTGCGCGACGGACGTTTGAAGCCTCCCTCGTCAACCGAGAACAGCGTTTCCAGCCAGGCGTCGCTGGATCCGAACCATCCCCAACGGCGGTATGCCGAGATCGCGCCGATCGCCTCGCAATCTGGCGGCCCAGCCACGATCGAGAGAATCGTCAAGGTGGTCGAGGCCATGCCGGGTTCGAAAATCATCGACAACCGAAGCGACTACGTCTATGCGCAGTTCACCACCCGCGCGCTGAAATTCGTAGACGACGTCGAGTTCTGGTACGACCCGAATGCGCAGACAGTGCAGGTTCGATCGGCATCCCGCGTCGGCCAGAAGGACCTCGGTGTCAATCGAAAGCGCATCGAAGCAATCCGCAACGCCTTGTTGGCAAGCTGATGCAGCCCCACCCCGGAACCCGGTTGTCCCAATCGAATCAAAAATCACCTGGCCCGTGGCGGCTGTCGGTCGCCCCGATGATGGACTGGACAGACCGGCACTGCCGGTTTTTCCACCGCCTGATCAGCCGCCGTACCCGGCTTTATACCGAGATGGTCACGACCGGCGCTTTGCTGCATGGCGATGTGGCACGGCATCTGCAACACCATGCCGAAGAGCAGCCAGTGGCCTTGCAGCTCGGCGGCAGTGAGCCGGCTGACCTGGCCCACTGCGCCCGCCTGGCGCAGACCTGGCAATACGACGAGGTCAACCTGAACTGTGGCTGCCCGAGTGAGCGGGTGCAACGCGGCGCGTTCGGCGCGTGCCTGATGCACGAGCCGGCGCTGGTGGCCGATTGCGTCAAGGCGATGCGCGATGCCACCTCACTGCCGGTGACGGTCAAGCACCGCATCGGCATCGATCAGGCCGAAGACTACGGATTCGTTCGCGATTTCGTCGGCACCGTGGCCCTCGAAGGCTGCGAGGTCTTCATTGTCCACGCGCGCAACGCCTGGCTGAAAGGCCTGAGCCCGAAGGAAAACCGCGACGTTCCGCCGCTTCGCTATGAAACGGTCGAGCGGCTGAAACTGGAATTTCCCGATCTCGTGTTCGTCGTCAACGGCGGCATCACGAACTCCGATCGGATCGCCCAGCATCTGCAAACGGTAGACGGCGTGATGATCGGTCGTGAG
>JBBRID010000381.1:0-4198 GCA_038221635.1 Burkholderiales bacterium | reverse complement strand
GCGCCGGCTTCGCTGCTGCTGCCGCCATATGAATCTGCCGATGAGGTACCGGTGGTATTGGTCCACAGGCTCGTTTGCGATGGATCGGACGCCGCGCTGTTCCGATCGCGCAAGGCGACAGCATCGATCACCAACTCGCCGGTCGCCGATGCCAGCACGACGCTCGGTGCCCCGTCGGATCCGCTCGCCTGCACCGGGGCTCCGAAAGGCGTCGTCTGATGGACGTTCGAGAAACTGGTCGCGCCGACCACGAAGCGCTGGCTCGCACCCATCGCCACGTCGACGCTGGCCGTCCCGACAACGGGGTTCACCAAATACCAGATTTCGGCGCGAACCTTGCCGGAGGGGTCGTCGAGCGCGGACAACAGCGTCAACGACGTGCCGCCATAGCTGATCGAGGTGATCGGCTCGGTCGCGGCAACCGCCACTTCGACGACCAGCAGGCGGTTGGCGCCGGCGGCCACCGTATGCGCGAAGCTCAGGCTGCTGCCGGAAGTGGCAGTTGCCGCCGAATTTGCCGGATTCGCCGTGATCGCGAGGGTGCCGACGAAAGCCTGCCGGGCTGCCGAGTCGAGTGCAATGGCCGACTCGATCGAGCCGGTGCTGAATTCGAGCAGCCAGTCGCCACCGGATGCCTGTTCGCCGGTCCGGTTGCTGCTGGCGGCCACATCGGCACCAGTCAGCCTGGCGAGGTTCAGCAAGAATGCTTGGCCGTTCGCGTCCTGCGCAACGTCGCAGCCGTACAGCAGCAGGTCAGCGCCGCTGGCGAGCGATTGACCCCAGCGCGCGACGGCCCGTGAATCGGCGGCCAGGCGTTCATTGTCGAGCCGGCTATTGCCGATCTCGATCACACCATCACTGCCGTGCGAGATGATGTGGATCGCCGCCAGGTTGCCGCGGTTTGCCAGGGCTTGGCTGATCTGCTCGACACCGTCGCGATCGGCGTCGATGGTGACGACTTCGAAGCCGCGCTGGCCGCCGCGCTGCGCCATCAACTCATCGGCTAGCCGGGACGCATCGGGAACCCGGCTGTCGATGAAGACGATTTCGATCCCCTGCGTAACGAGGTTCTGGCTCGACGGCGCGGCGTGCCTTGCAAGAGGCGCTTCGAATTCACGCACCTGGGCGCTCGGCGGTCCGCCGCCGAGGCCGAGCAGGGCCGCCGCATCGGCTGAATACAGAATGCGCGGCTCGAGCTCCTCGACCAGTAGGCGAGGGCGTTCGAGTCGGCGCGGATCCGGCAAGGCCATGGCTGGGTTTGCGGGCGGCCGCTTCAGTTGGCGGCGGCTGCGCCGGCTTTGGCAACTGCAGCAGGGAAGTTGAACTCGGCCTTGCAGCGCAGACCGGCAGGCAGCGCGCCGCCGGGGTTCGGCAGTTCGAGGTGAACGCGAAAGGTGTTGCTGGCCGCATCGATCACCTTGTCGACCATCGTGACTTGCGCCGTCACAGCCGCGGCGCCGGGAAGTTCAGGGACGACATTGGCGCTGCCGCCCGGGCGCACCTGTTTGTAGAGTGTCACCGGAACCACCAGCTGCACACGCAGCGGATCAACCTTGGCAATGCGCAGCAAGGGCTTGTCGTCGACCCGTTCGCCGGCCGAGACGAAGCGTTCGGCCACCACGCCGTCGAATGGACTGCGGATGGTTCGCTGGCTAAGCTGCGCCGAAGCGACTTCGCGCTCTCGTCGAGAAACCTCGCGCTGCTCGCGTGCCTGAACCAGCTTCTGCGCGGACAGATCAGCCTCGCTGCGCGCCTGATCAAGGGCCTGATTGGAGATGAATTTCTGGCGGAACAGGTCCTCGGCGCGAGTCAGTCGCTCCTGGTTGAATCGCGCCGCAGCGGTCGCCGCCTGTAACTCGGCATTCGACTCTGCTCGCGAACTCGCGACGCTGAGCGTTGCACGTTCGACCGGTGCGCGCAGGATCGCGAGCACCTGGCCTTTCTTGACCAGATCGCCTCGCTCGACGGCAACCTTTTCAACGATGCCGATAACCGGGCTGCCGACATCGGTGATGCGTTCGGCCTCGATCAGGCAACCCAGCGGTTGAGCGGCATGGCTACCTGAAGCCAGCAGCAGGAGCAGCGCCGCAACGCAGGCTGCCAGGCACTTCTGCGAAAGGCCGGGAACATCATCAAGTGAAAGGATGGGTTGAAACATGGCTTCAGTTCTTGGACAGGTATGACGGTGCTGGACAGTTCATTCGGCCGGGCCGCCGAAACCGAGTTGGCGCTCGCTGCGCTCGTCGTGTTCGATCAACCGGCGTCGTTCGACGCGCTGTTTCGCTTCTTCGGTGCGTTGCAGCCAGCGCGCCAGAATGCGGACGACACGTGATGGCAGCCGCGACGCGGTGCCTCGGAGCATGGTTCTAACGGGCACCGGGACGGCTCTGGCAATCAGCGCGGTATCGAGCGACAACAGGATTTCGACCGAACCGCGGTCGCCCTGGCGAGCCGCGCGGCCGGCCAGTTGTCGGTCTATGCGCCCGGCGCTGTTGAGCTGGCAGCAGATCACGTGCAGTCCGCCCAGTTCGCTCACGCCCTCGCCGAGTTCGATGTCGGTTCCGCGTCCCGACATGTTGGTCGTCACGGTGATGGCGCCTCGTTGGCCGGCCTGCGCCACGATGCCGGCTTCTTCCCGATCGTTGCGCGCATGCAGTACGGCATGGGGTAGATGGCGCGCCGCAATGACGTTGGCAATGGTCTGCGCTTCGGCAACCGAGTCGGTGGCGACCAGAACTGGTCGTTGGCCGGCGTGCAGTTGCTCGACCCTGTCGGCCACGGCTTGCCACAGGGCACCGTGATTTGCATACAGGCGAGTCGGGCCGACCGTGCGACGGTCCGGTCGGCGCAAGGCGATTCGGTGGACCGATGTGCCGTAGGTCGACATCAGTTCCGATCGCGCCTCGAGCAAGGTGCCACTCAGGCCGCCGAGGCGAACGTAGCGCGGGAAGAATCGCTGGTAGGTCAGTTGAGCGAGCGTCACCATCGCCGGACTCGGCTCACAGGCTTCCTTGATTTCGATCGCCTGTTGCAGGCCTTTGGACCAGACCCTACCGTCGGCGATGCGACCGGTCGTGGCGTCGATGATCGCCACCTTTCCGTCGCGAACCAGGTAATCGCGCTCGTTGCGATACAGGTGCAGCGCGGCCAGGGCTGTGCTGACGGCATGTTCGCGGTGCAGGCGGTTGCGCCAGGCGGCGGAAACACTGGGGTCAGTCAAGCCGACGACGATCTGCATCAAGTGCAGGCGTCCGGCGTCGGTCAGTTCTGCTGCCATCGCACCGGCATCGAGTTCGAAATCGACGCCTTGCCGCAAGCCACGTGCGAACTCGAGTGCCTGTCTTGCATGCCGATTTTCATCTGCGTTGTCGGCACGCTGCGAGAGGATCAGCGGGACACGTGCTTCGTCGATCAGGATGGCATCGGCTTCGTCGACGATGGCCATGCACAGGCCGCGCATCATCGGCGGCGTGGCCGGGTTCGCTTGCAACCGGGCCAATGGGCGCGCCAGCGCATCGCGGCGGCGACGGTTCGGCGCGCCGGTCAGGGTGTCACGCAGGTAGTCGAAGACCAGTTCCTTGGCCGTCACATAAGTGATGTTGCTTGCATAGGCGGCGCTGCGGTCCGCGACGCTGTCGGGCTGGACGATCCAGCCAACGCTCAGGCCCAGCGCCTGGTACAGCGGGCGCAGCTTGGTCGCATCGCGTTCGACCAGATAGTCGTTGGCCGTGATCACGTGAACCGGAATTCCCGCCAGCGCGCCGACTGCTGCGGCCAGGCCGACTGCCAGGGTTTTTCCTTCGCCGGTGGCCATTTCGGCAAGCTGGCCGTCGAGTACGGTGCGCGCCGCGATCAGCTGGGTGTCGAAGGGCGAGATGCGCAGGTGTTGCCGGGCTGCCAGCGAGACCAATCCGAATGCACGAATCAATGCGTCGCCGACCAGTCCGTCACGAAGCATCGCGGCATGGACGGTAGGCCTGACTGAATCGACGGGCGCATCCGCAAACTCGGCCTCGGCGTGGCGAACCCGCTGCAACCAACGCGTATCGCTCTGCTTGAACATTTTTCCGCCGAGATCACCGATCCGGTCGCCGGTCGCGCGCAGGGCCGCCGTGCAATGCTGTGCCAGGCGCCGGGGTTCGACGCGGCGTTCGGGGTAGTCGCCCCACAACAGACCGGGAATGGGAATGTCGAGGCG
>JBBRID010000380.1:0-4216 GCA_038221635.1 Burkholderiales bacterium | reverse complement strand
GAATCCCGCCACCCGCGAGCGAATGTGGCTGGCCAAGACCAACGAGGGCGGTGAAGCCAACCTGAAGCTGCTGGACCAGATCACCCGCAAGCGCAAGGAATATGCCGCCCTTTTCGGGGTGACGAGCTGGGATGCCTTCGTGCTGCGTCGGCGGATGGCCGAGACGCCCGCTCGTGCCGAGGCTTTTCTGGCCGACGTGAAGGCCGCGGTCGAGAAGCGCGAGCTCGAAGAGCTCGATCAGTTGCGTACTGCCAAGGCGACCCATCTCGAACGGCCGGCAAGCGGTGTCCAGCTGGATCGTTGGGATATCAGCTTCTACACCGAACGCCTGCGGCAGCAGCGCTATGCAGTCGATCAGGAGGCGTTTCGTGCCTACTTTCCGCCCGAGCAGAGCCTGCAGTTCGCGTTGCGCGTGATCGAGCGAATGATGGGCGTGCGCTACACACGCGTCGTCGATGCGAAAGCCTGGCACCCCGAAGTCCACACCTATGCGGTGTCGGACACTTTGAGTGGCCGTCCACTGGGCACGCTGTGGGTCGACCTCTATCCGCGTGAAGGCAAATACAACCATGCAGCCGTCTGGGGTCTGCGCGCCAGTTCGACGGCGTTGAAGCGAACCTCGCAGGCGGCGCTGGTCGTCAATTTCGATCGCAAGGGTCTGACGCTGGATGAACTCGAAACCTTGCTGCACGAACTCGGCCATGCGGTGCACAACAACTTGTCTGCCACCCGCTACTCGCTGCAGGCTGGTACCAGCGTGAAGCGTGATTTTGTCGAAGCGCCGTCGCAGATGCTCGAAGACTGGGTCTACGACAAAAACGTGCTGAAAGTGTTCGCGGAAGTCTGTCCCGCATGCAAACCGGTGCCCGACGAGTTGATCGCCAAGGCCGATGTGGCACGTCGTTTCGGCAAGGGAATCTTCTACTCGCGCCAGCTCTTGTATGCCGGCTACGATCTGGGGTTGTACGGCCCGGAGCCGAGCGATCCGCTCGCGTTGTGGGCGCAAATGGAGGCCGCGACGCCGCTCGGCCATGTTTCGGGCACGATGTTCCCCGCTGGTTTCAGCCACATCGCCGGGGGCTACAGCGCGGGGTATTACGGCTACCTGTGGAGTCAGGTGGTGGCGCTGGATCTGCGGACCGCCTTCGCGCCCGACAAGCTCGATCCGCGTGTGGGCCGCGACTACCGGAACAAGATTCTTGCCAATGGCAGCCAGCGGCCACCGTCTGAACTGGTTCGCGATTTTCTCGGGCGTGACTTCAACGCCCAGGCGTTCTACGACGACCTGAAGCGTTGAGGCAGGGCTCGGATCGACTTACAAAACCTCGCTCGCGAAATCCGCCAGCCGCGAGCGTTCGCCCCGTGCCAGCATGATGTGGCCCGAATGCGGCCACCCCTTGAAGCGATCGACAGCGTAGGTCAGGCCTGAACTGCCTTCGGTGAGGTAGGGCGTGTCGATCTGCGCCAGGTTGCCGAGACAGACGATCTTGGTTCCCGGGCCGGCGCGGGTGACCAGGGTTTTCATCTGCTTCGGGGTCAGGTTCTGTGCCTCGTCGATGATCAGGAACTTGTTCAGGAAGGTGCGTCCGCGCATGAAGTTCAGGCTCTTGATCTTGATCTTGCTGCGCACCAGATCATTGGTTGCGGCACGGCCCCATTCGCCGGCCGCGCCATCGGTCTTGGCGAGCACCTCGAGGTTGTCGTCGAGTGCCCCCATCCACGGGCCCATCTTCTCTTCTTCGGTGCCCGGCAGAAAACCGATGTCCTCGCCGACCGGAACAGTCACGCGCGTCACGATTATCTCGGTATAGCGACGGTCGTCCATCACCTGGCTCAAACCGGCAGCCAGCGTCAGCAGGGTCTTGCCGGTGCCGGCGGTGCCGGTCAGCGTGATGAAATCGCACTCCGGATCCATCAGCAGGTTCAAGGCAAAATTCTGTTCGCGATTGCGGGCGGTGACGCCCCAGACCGCATTTTTCGGGTTCGAAGATTCGCGCAAGGTGCGCAGCACCGCGGTCTTGCCGGTGATTTCGATCACCTTGGCGAACAACGGGGCAGCGCCGGGTGCTTCCAGATAGACGAACTGGTTGATCAGCAGCACCGGTACCATCGGTCCGCTGATGCGGTAGAAGGTGTGACCGCCCTGATTCCAGCTCTCCATCGTCTTGCCGTGGCGATCCCAGAAGTCAGCAGGCAGGGCCAGCGTTCCGGTATAGAGCAGATCGCCGTCTTCCAGCGTCTTGTCGTTGTAATAGTCTTCGGTCGGCAGGCCCAGCGCGCGGGCCTTGATGCGCATGTTGATGTCTTTCGACACCAGCACCACGTCTCGCCCGGGCTGTTGCTCCCGCAGCGCCTGCACCACGCCGAGGATCTGGTTGTCGGCCTTGCCCTGCGGCAGACCCTGGGGCAAGCTGACATCAACAAGGCCGGTCTGGAAGAACAGTCGGCCGGTGGCCTCCCGGTGCCCGGTGGCGTCCAGCGGCAGGCCTTCGATCAAGCCTCTGCTGTCGCCGTTCTCGAGACTGGCCGCCAATGAGTCGAGATCGCGGCTGACCTGTCGGGCATTGCGTGCCACCTCGGTCATGCCCCTCTTGTGGCCGTCGAGTTCCTCGAGCGTGATCATCGGTAGATAGATGTCGTGCTCTTCGAACCTGAACAGGCTCATCGGATCGTGCATCAGCACATTGGTATCGAGCACGAACAATTTAGCCGGGCCGGCGCCGCGCGGCTTGCGCTTCTTTCTCGCGGGCGCGGCATTGGTGACAGCCTGCTCCCGCGGCGGCGCCGGTCGCTCGTTGGGAGCCGGCGGACTGCGGTGCAAGGCCACCACCGGCGCGGCCGGTGCGGCTGCGGGTTCCGATGCAGGATCGAACAGCTCGACCGTTCGAGTCAATGAGCTTTCGTCCGTTGCACGGGTTTTCTGGTTTTTCTTGCCAGTCTTGGCGGCAGCCTGGGAGTCGAAATCGGCGGCGGTGAGCAATGCGGCACGTTTGGCAGGCGGCTTTGGCAGTGGCATGGGTGGGTTCAGGTGGGCTGGGCAATAAAAAAGCCGCACGGTTGCCCGGGCGGCTTGAGGATAGGTTGCGCGTCTTGAACTACGGGCATGAGCCATTATGCACACGCGTCGATGACTCTTCGCCGCCGCAACCGGCGACCGTTGCAGATCGCCGACGCGGCTGGCTGAAAGCTATTTCAGCGACTTGACGGCCTTCAACACTTCGTCGACATGGCTGGCTACTTTCAGGCCACGCCATTCGGAACGCAAAGTGCCCGAGGCATCGATCAGGAAGGTGCTGCGCTCGATGCCCTTGACCTTCTTGCCGTACATGATCTTGTTCTTGACGACACCGAACATGTGGCAGAGCTTCTCTTCGGTATCGGCAATCAGTTCGAATGGCAATTCGAGGTTCTGCTTGAACTTGTCGTGCGAAGCCATGTTGTCCCGCGACACGCCAAAAACAACAGCACCGGCTTTGACGAATTCCTTGTGATGATCGCGAAACTGCATCGCTTCGGTCGTGCAGCCGGGAGTATTGTCCTTTGGGTAGAAATAGAGGACGACGGTTTGCCCCAAATAGCTTTGCGGCGAGAACTTCACACCGTTGGTGGCGAGCGCTTCAAAATCTGGCAGCGGTTTATCGAGGGCTGGCGTCATGAGCTATTCTGTCTGGTTGCGTCCGCGAAGGCGTAGCAACCAATTATAAGGTCAGCGGATGCCGCGCCGAAGGCAGCTGAATGTCGATGCTCAGCCGAACAGCAGTGCCGCGATCACGCTTCGTCCTTCGGCAAGAAGAACGTTATAGGTGCGACAGGCTGCGGCGTTGTCCATGGTCTCGAAGCCGATGCGTGCTTTCATCAGCCCGGCCAGCACGCTGGACGGCGGAAAGCGCAGCGTTGCTCCGCTGCCGAAGATCACCACCTGAGGCTGCATCTCGATCAGCGGCGCGAAATGCTCGATCCGCAAGGCTTCCAGGCTGGTGACTCCCCAGGGCTGCACTTCACCTTCCCAGGGCACGATCACGCTGCGCGTGTATTCGACGCCATTGACGAAAACACCATCCGGCCCGTGGCGGGCGATGGCGTTTTGTCCGTCGATGCGATCAGCTTGGAGCTTCAAGGGTAGATTGAGGTGGCAGGAAAGGAATGTGCCAGGTAGGCGGTGAGTTCTGAAGCTCGCCGCCAGGGGCCTGAGGCTAAAATTATAGGTTTTGTGCGA
>JBBRID010000379.1:0-4230 GCA_038221635.1 Burkholderiales bacterium | reverse complement strand
CGGACAAGGAACGATCAGGCTGTCGATCGGCCTGGAGGATGCCGACGATCTGCGCGACGACCTGAACCGCGCACTCAAGGCTGCACAGAAGTCGGCCGGAGGTGCTCAATGATCTTGCAGATCGACGCGCGGCCGGCCTATGCCTACACCGGCGGCAAACCATTTGACGCCAGCCTGCCGACGGTCGTGCTGATCCACGGTGCGATCGACGACCACAGTGTCTGGGCATTGCAAAGCCGCTGGCTGACGCATCACGGCTGCTCGATGCTGGCCGTCGACCTGCCGGGGCACGGGCGCAGCGCAGGTCCGGCGCTCGACAGCGTCGAGGCATTGGCCGATTGGGTGCTGCGCTTCCTGAGTGCGGCGGGCGTCGAACGGGCCCTGCTGGTCGGCCACAGCATGGGCTCGCTGATCGCGCTGGAAGCGGCCGCACGGCTGCGGCGGGCAGCAACCGGGCTCGTGTTGGCCGGGCCGGCCTATCCGATGCGCGTGTCGCCGGCGCTGCTCGACACCGCCTTGAGCGATCCGATGCGCGCCATCGACATGGTCAATTCTTTTGCCCATTCGAGTCTGGCCAGCAAGCCATCGGCGCCGTCGCCGGGCTTCTGGTTGCGCGGCAACGCCCGGGCATTGAACCGCCGCAATCAACGCAGCTACACCGAAGCCGGATTCGGAAATCTGTTCCACCTCGACTTCACGCTGTGCAACAACTACCGAAACGGCCTGGAGGCTGCAGCCGAGGTGGTTTGTCCGGTCTGCCTGGTGGTTGGCGAGCTGGACCAGATGACGCCCGCGGCGGCCAGCGTTGAACTCGCCAAGGCGTTGAACGGCAAGACAACCGTGCTGCCTGCCGGCCATGCCTTGATGGGCGAAGTGCCGGACGGCGTGCTGGCGGCGATTCGCGGCTGTCTGCCGCAGCGCTGATCAATCGACTCGCACGTCGAGCAGGTCACGCAACGGCAATTCTTCGAATGCCGCATTGCGCCAGAAGGCATCCGAATCGACCGATAGCGGCAGCAGCAACGCAGCGATGAGCGGCGCGGCTGGGGTTCGCACCGGATCGCCGAGCAGCACGTAACGCGAATCACTGTCTTCGTCGAGACGGCCGACCCAGCCCAGCCGGACCAACTGCTCCACCAGTGGCTCGACCTGAAGTGGATCCACCCGCAGGCGTTGGCACATCTGGTGCAGACCGACACCACCCAGCGATTCAAGACGCGCCTGCTCGAGCTGACGCAACACGGCGATGGCCAACTCGAAACGCCGGCCAGGTGTGTCGGGCAGCCCCACGATGCGCATCTTCAGGCTCGGCGCATAGGCTGCGATCACCGCGCCCAGCAGCACGATGACCCAGCCGAGGTAAAGCCAGATCAGAAAGATCGGCAAGGTTGCAAACGCGCCATAGACCAGCGAATAGGTCGGAATCGATGCGAGGTAAAGCGTCAAGCCACGCTTGGCGAGCTCGAAGCCGATCGAGACGAAGATTCCGCCGACCAGCGCATGGCGCCAACGCACCTCGGTATTCGGCACATAGTGAAACAAGCCGGCAATGCCAAAAGCCAGCAGGGCGAACTCGACAATATTCAACAGGATGGCGACACCGCCGGGCATCACATCGACCATGCCTTGTGATGACGACAAGGCGTACGAGGTCAATGTCAGGCTGGCGCCGAGCAGTACCGGCCCGAGCGTGAGCGCCGCCCAATAAACCAGTACGCGCTGCGCGATCGGACGAGGGCGGCGCACCCGCCAGATGTTGTTCAGTGTTCGGTCGATCGTCAGCATCAAGGCCAGCGCGGTCATCACGAGCACCGCCAGACCGGCACCGCCGAGCCGGCTCGACTGGGCGGCGAACTGCGTCAGCGCGGCCAGTACCGGTTTCGCGATGTTGTCGGGGATCAGGCTCTGTAACAGATACTGCTGCACCGAACCCTGGAACTGGCTGAAGATCGGGAACGCGGAAAAAACCGCCAGCATCACCGTGATCAGCGGCACCAGCGAGATCAGCGTGGTGAAGGTCAGGCTGCTGGCGGTTATGCCGAGGCGATCCTCGCGAAAGCGGCGCGCCAGGATCCGCATAGTCTCCAACCAAGGCCATGACTGGAGCGTTTCCGGCAATTCGGTGACCAGCTCCTGCCAATCCGACTCACGCGGCTCGACGCGCTCCGGGCTTGAATGGGCAGGCTGAATCATCGCTGGCTATCATGCCATCGATGACCACTGGAAATGCTCCCTCCGAACTGATCGGCTCCGCCGCTTCGGCCGCAGCCGTACGATGGTCTCGAGGTCTTGCGGTGGCCAGCCTGCTCGGCTTGATCGTCCTGGGCCTGGCTTGGGAGTTGTGGCTGGCACCCACCGGGAATCGCACCCTTGCCATCAAGGTGTTGCCGCTGACCTTGCCATTGGCTGGGCTTCTGAAGCGCCGCATGTATACCTATCGCTGGGTCAGCCTGCTGGTGTGGATCTATTTCGCCGAAGGTGTGATTCGTGCTTTCGGTGACCGCGGGGTATCGGCGCTGCTGGCCATGCTCGAAATCGCGCTGTGTCTGGTCTTGTTCACCGCCTGCGCGGTTCATGTTCGCTGGCGGCTTCGGCACCCCGCAGCAGCTTTGGAGGAAAGTAAATGACAGAAATGCCGCTGCTCGATCGTCTGCGCGAAATCGTTGGTGCATCGAATGTGCTTGGCCAGGACCAGGACCTGGCAGCCTTCGAGATTGATTGGCGCAAGCGGTGCCATGGCAAAGCGCTGGCGGTCGTTCGGCCGGGATCGACCGACGAGGTGGCGGCGGTGGTGAGGCTTTGCGTTGAAAATCACACACCGATCGTCACGCAAGGTGGCAATACCGGTCTGGTCGGCGCGTCGGTGCCCGATGAAAGCGGCACGCAGCTGTTGCTCAGCTTGTCGCGGCTGAACCGCGTGCGCTCGATCGACCCTGCCAACCTGACGATGACCGTCGACGCCGGTTGCATTCTGCAAAATATCCAGGAGGCGGCTGCCGCGCAGGGCTTGCTGTATCCACTGAGCCTGGCCGCGGAAGGCAGCTGCACGATTGGCGGCAACCTGGCCACCAATGCCGGCGGCACGCAGGTCTTGCGGTTCGGCTCGGCCCGCGACCTGTGCCTCGGCCTCGAAGTCGTCACCGCCGATGGCGAAGTCTGGGAGGGGTTGAACGGCCTGCGCAAGGACAACACCGGCTATGACCTGCGACATCTGTTCATCGGCAGCGAAGGGACGCTCGGCGTCATCACTGCGGCGACGCTGAAGCTTTATCCCCGCCCCGCGGCGGTGACCACCGCATGGGTGACGCTCGACAGCGTCTATGCCGCGGTGACGCTGCTGCAAGCCGCCCAGAGCAAGCTCGGTGCCGGCCTCACCGGATTCGAGCTGATGAATGAATTTGCGCTATCGCTTGTGCTCAGCCATTTTTCCGATTTGCAGCAGCCGTTGCCGCCCGCGACCTGGACCGTGCTGCTCGAGCAATCCGACACCGAAAGCGAAGCCCATGCCCGCGGCCTGTTCGAGGCGCTTCTCGAGCAGATGCTTGAGCAAGGCGTGATCAACGATGCCGCCCTGGCCGAAAACATCGATCAGTCGCGTTCGATGTGGAAGCTGCGGGAAAGCATTCCGCTGGCACAGGCGCAAGAGGGCCTCAACATCAAACACGACATCTCGGTGCCGGTTTCAAAGATCCCGGCCTTCGTTCAATCGACGGACGCGGCGCTGGCCGATGCGTTTGCAGGCATCCGCTTGGTCAATTTCGGTCACTTAGGTGACGGCAACCTGCACTACAACGTGCAGTCGCCAGCGGGCTCCGACGCCGCCAGGTTTTTGGTCGACAACGAGAAGGCTGTCAATCAGATGGTCTATGCCGCGGTAACCGCGCACGGCGGATCGATTTCTGCGGAGCACGGCATCGGCACGATCAAACGCGAAGCGCTGCTGAAGTACAAATCGCCAGTCGCCGTCAAGCTGATGCGCCAGATCAAGCGCTCGCTCGACCCGCACAACCTGTTCAACCCGGGCCGATTGATCGAGCCCTGACGGTTCAACAACAGCTTACTGGAGCGGTCCCTTCAGCGCATCTGGCAGCGGCAGCGACATGACCTCGATGCCCTCCTCGCGCAGCGCTTCGGCCTCGTTCTTGCTGGCCCGTCCGCGGATCGGGCGATCGTCGATTTCGCCGTAGTGAATGCGCCGTGCTTCCTCAGGGAAGCGGTCACCGACGTCGT
>JBBRID010000378.1:0-4250 GCA_038221635.1 Burkholderiales bacterium | reverse complement strand
GAACCCAGCAGTTCCTGGCCTTTTGGGCTCGACTGGAAGCGGTCGATGGCCTCGATGTCGTCGAACAGGAACGGCAAGTCGAAAACCTGCAGTTTCGGGGTGTATTTGGAAAACTTGGACAGCGACGGGGCAATGATCTGCACGTCGCCGAGCAGCAGCGCTTCCATCTCCTTGCCGTCACCAAACAGCTGACTGTTCGGGAACACCTGGACCTCAACCTTGCCCGGAAGCTTTTTCTCGGCCAGTTCCTTGAACTTGATGGCGGCCTGGCCCTTCGGCGTTGCGTCGGCGACGACGTGGCTGTATTTGATGACCATCGGCTGGGCCGATGCCGCGGTGCCGGTCAGGGCAACAATTGCCGCAATGGCGAAATGGCGCATGAACATCGATGTTTCTCCTTCGCCGTCAGGCGAGTGTTGGACGGACGCCCGACGTTACTCCTTGGCGGGCGCTGAATCCATGTGGTAATTACGGAGAAACCAGGATGGCATTCCCTTCCTGCACGGACCCATGTTCGAGCCGGCGTTGGAGCACATGCCCAGGGTATGCCCTGGGCAATGCAGGGGTCAGCCATCCCGCTAAACTCAGAAATTCCGCTTCCGTCAACCGTGACACCATTCCATGTCTCTTAGTGAACAGAACCTGCTCGATGCTCTCAAGACGGTCATCGACCCAAATACCGGTCGCGATTTCGTCTCGACTCGGCAGTTGAAAAACCTGCGCATCGACGGCGGCGACGTTGCTTTCGATGTCGAACTCGGCTACCCGGCAAAAAGCCAGATCGCCGGGTTGCGCAAGTCGTTGATCGCTGCGGCGCGCAGTGTTGCAGGGGTCGAGAATGTCAGTGCAAACCTCGCCACCAACGTCATCGCGCATGCGGTGCAGCGCGGGGTTCAGTTGCTGCCGAAGGTCAAGAACATTGTTGCCGTGGCATCGGGCAAAGGGGGTGTAGGCAAGAGCACGACTGCCGTCAATCTGGCGCTCGCGCTCGCCGCCGAGGGTGCCGCAGTCGGCATTCTCGATGCCGACATCTACGGTCCTAGTCTTCCAATGATGATGGGCATCGAAGGTCGCCCCGAATCGAGCGACGGCAAATCGATGGAGCCGATGGAGAATTTCGGCGTCCAGGTGATCTCGATCGGCTTTCTGGTCGACCCGGACCAGGCGATGATCTGGCGTGGCCCGATGGCGACCCAGGCGCTCGAGCAATTGCTGCGTCAGACCAACTGGGGTGAGCTCGATTACCTGATCGTCGACATGCCGCCCGGCACCGGTGACATCCAGTTGACGCTCAGCCAGCGGGTGCCGCTGACCGGCGCAGTGATCGTCACCACGCCGCAGGACATCGCGCTGCTCGACGCCCGAAAGGGCATCAAGATGTTCGAGAAGGTCGGCGTGCCCATCCTCGGCATCGTAGAGAACATGGCGGTTCATGTCTGCGAGAACTGCGGCCATGTCGAGCACATCTTCGGCCAAGACGGCGGCAAGCGGATGGCGGCCGAATACGAGATGGACTATCTCGGTGCGCTGCCGCTGAATCTGTCGATCCGTGTCCAGACCGACAACGGCCGGCCGACCGTTGTCAGCGATCCCGACGGTGAGATCGCCGGCTTGTACAAGAGCGTGGCGAGGCAAGTCGCAGTAAAGATTTCGCAGCGGGCGAAGGACTATTCCACCCGGTTCCCGAGCATCAACATCTCTAAAGACACCTGAGCCGGGCAATGACTGAGCAACGCCGCCCTTCAGTAGCCGTGGCCGTCGTGATGGAGCGCGAGGCCAGCCCGAACCGTTGGGAAGACTGGCGATTCAAATTGGTCGAGGTGATCGAATCCAACCCGGCCTATGGAGATTCGCCGCGTGTGCTGCGCGATGACGGGCGCTTCGCGCAGACCTTGTACCCAGGCTTCGAACTTGAGCTGTTTGCCGACCAGGCCGAAGGCTATTTTCTGAACCTCGGCTCCGGTGCGCCGGTCTGGTTCGTGATGTGGCGTTTGGACGATGCCGATCCATCGCGCGCCTGGCCTGAGGCGGTCAGTTTGTCGTACAACGAAGCCGGGCGTTGGCTCGATGCGCAGGAACGCGTTGACAACGTGCCATTGCAACCTGAACTGGCGCAGTGGCTGCAGGCGTACACCGACGCGAACTACCGGCCCGAGCCGAAAAGACGCAAGCGTCCCGCGTCGTTCCTGTCACCGGACCAACGGCAATGAACGACGACACCTTTCTGTCCCGATGGTCGCGTCGCAAGGTCGAACTGAAATCGGGCCGCAATCCGGATGTCGGCTTGACCGACCCGCCTGTCAAGCCGGCCGCAACCGCTGTCGTACCTGATCGCGCGAATGTGAAACCGCCAGCTGAGCGTGACGGCGAGCATCAGATCGAACGTGAGCGCGCTGCCGCAGAACCGCAGCCAGCCACTGTCGAATCTTCCGATCCGCCACCGCCACCGCCACCGCCGACGTTGGCCGACGTGGCCTTGCTGACCCGCGAAGACAGCTATGCCCGCTTCGTTGCGCCCGGCGTCGACCCGACGGTGCGCAATGCCGCGATGAAAAAGCTGTTCACCGATCCGCATTACAACGTGATGGATGGGCTCGACATCTACATCGACGACTACGGCAAACCCGATCCGATTCCGATGGCGATGTTGCGTCGCATGACGCAGTCCAAGTCGCTGGGCCTGTTCGATCACGAGGACGCCGAAGAGGAAGCGGAAAGCCAGCGCCAGCGTGAGGCGAATGGGTCTGACGCTGCAGCAGCGCCCCACGTGCCTCCGATATCCGACAAAAACCAGACATTGCCAGTAGCCGAGACAAACCCCGATGAAGACCCTGATCTGCAACTGCAACCAGACGATGGCACTCGACGGGCCGGCGCTGGCCCGGGCCCTGACCGGCCCGCAGAATCCTGACGGCGGAAGCGGTGCGGAGGTGGTGCACACCACGCTGTGCCGGCGCGAGGCCGGATCATTCCAGCGTGCCGCCAAGGATGGCGACGATCTGCTGGTTGCCTGTACGCAGGAAAGCCGGCTGTTCCTGGAACTGAACGAACAGACCGACGGCGCGCCGGGCGTTGCCGAACGGCCGATCCGATTCGTCGATATTCGCGAGGCTGCTGGTTGGAGTCGCGATGCGCTGCCACAAGCGGCCGGCTCTGCGGCCCGGCTGACACCGAAAATTGCCGCCCTGATTGCGGCGGCGCAATTGCCCGAATCCGACCCTGTGCCGACGGTTTCGTACCGGTCGGCTGGTCGGGTACTGGTCATCGGGATGGCCGATCAGGCCCAGCGTGCAGCGAACCTGCTCGCCGACAAACTCGATGTCTCGATCTTGCTGCCGAACGCTGGCGGTCGGCTGACTCAGCAGCGCGACGCGGCGGTTCACGCGGGGCGCGTCGATTCGATCAACGGCTGGCTGGGGGCGTTCCAGGTCAAATGGACCAGCACCAATCCGATCGATCTCGATCTGTGCACACGCTGCAATGCCTGCATCGATGTCTGCCCCGAGAACGCGATCGATTTCAGCTACCAGATCGACTTGTCGCTTTGCAAGAACCACCGCGATTGTGTTGCTGTCTGTGAAGCGGCTGGCGCGATCGATTTTCAGCGCGCACCACAGCAACAAAGCGAACAGTTCGACCTGATCCTTGATCTTGGCAAGCAGCCCCTGTTTGCGATGCATCAGCCGCCTCAGGGGTACCTGCATGTTGCCGACCGCGACGACGCCGGAAGTTTGTTCGCTGCCGTGCTGAAAATGCGCGAATGGGTTGGTGAGTTCGAAAAGCCAAAATTCTTTCAGTACAAGGCAAAGATTTGCGCGCACAGTCGCAACCAAGTGATCGGCTGCCGTGCCTGTATCGATGTCTGCTCCGCCGAGGCCATTCGCAGCGACGCGTCGTTGAAAGGCAGGGTGACCGGCAGTTCGCAAGCCGCCGGCGATGCGCCGGGCGGCATCATCGTCGAGCCGCACCTGTGCGTGGGCTGTGGCGCCTGTACCACCGTCTGCCCCAGCGGCGCGATCTCGTATGCGACGCCGCGGCCGGCTGAGCAGGGCCGCCGCATCCGAACGATGTTGTCGACCTATAGCCGTGCCGGTGGCAAGGATGCGGTCGTCTTGCTGCACAGCCAGCAGGCTGGCGCCGATCTGTTGCGGGCGGTGGGGCGCGCCGCGCGCAGCGACAAATCGGTGCGCGGATTGCCGTTGCGCGTGTTGCCACTCGATGCCTGGCATACGGCTTCGGTTGGCATCGAC
>JBBRID010000377.1:0-4267 GCA_038221635.1 Burkholderiales bacterium | reverse complement strand
CAACCTGTTTTTTCTGCTTTACCTGGTGTCGTCCCGCACCGCGCACCGGCTGGTCGGCTACTTCGAGGAGGAGGCGGTTCACAGCTACACCGAGTATCTGGAAGGCATCGACGCTGGGCGCTACGAGGATGTGGAGGCGCCGCAGATTGCCATCGACTACTGGAAGCTGGCGCCCGATGCGCGCCTGCGCGACGTGATCCTGGTGATACGCGACGACGAGGCGGGCCACCGCGACGTCAACCACAAATTTGCCGACCAACTCGACGCCGGGCGCACGCCGTTCAAAACCTAGGCCGTGGCTGTGGGCTCGTTCCAGCCACCGCCTGAATTAGAGGGCAGTTTGTCATCCTGTTCGACTGGAGAAAATCCTTTGTCAAACGCCAAAACCGCCGAACTCCATCGCATGGTCATGCCCGACCATATCTGCCCCTATGGGCTGAAATCGAAAGACCTGCTCGAGCGCGAAGGCTTTGCTGTCGACGACCACCATCTCGAAACGAGCGAGGAAACCGATGCGTTCAAGTCGCAGCATAAGGTCGAGACGACGCCGCAAACCTTTATCGATGGGAAGCGGATCGGCGGCTACGACGAGCTGCGCGAGTATTTCGGCAAGGAAGTCGCCGATCCCGACGCGACCTCCTACCAGCCCGTCATCGCCATCTTCGCCGTCGCGGCGCTGATGGCGCTGGCGACGAGTTGGGCCGCGTTTGGCGCGCTGCTGACGATCCGTACCGCCGAATGGTTTATCGCTTTCTCGATGGTGATGCTGGCCGTCCAGAAGCTCCAGGACGTGCGCAGCTTCTCGACCATGTTCCTCAATTACGATTTGCTTGCACGCCGCTGGGTGCGCTATGGCTATGTCTATCCGTTCGCAGAGGCGTTCGCGGGCATTCTGATGATCTCCGGCGCGCTGCCCTTTCTCTCCGCACCCGTTGCGCTGTCCATCGGTACCATTGGTGCGGTTTCGGTGGTCAAGGCTGTCTATATAGACAAGCGCGAACTCAAATGCGCCTGTGTCGGCGGCAACAGCAATGTGCCGCTGGGCTTTATCTCGCTGACGGAAAACCTGATGATGATCGCGATGGGTGTGTGGATGCTGGCCAAGGCGGCGCTTTGAGGCTGCCTCAGCGAAAAGGGCGGCGATCGGTCATGCCTTCTGCCTCGGTACGCTGGCCCCGCACGGCTGGAGCCGTCGCTCGAACGGATCCGGCGGCCGGATATCGCGATCATGACCCATGCCCCGGTTTGCTACATGCCGTTTCCGCCGGTGCCATTGCTGGCCGAGCGCGACATCCGCCTGTTCACCGGATCGGATGGTGTGCGCGATACCTGGAGCCCCTTGAATAACGGTGACATGCTCGAGCGCGCCTACCTGATCGCTTACAACAGCGGTTTTCGAGATGATCCCGGACTCGAGTTGGCTTTGGCCATGGCTTCGAATCGGGGTGCCCAGGTGATGGGCGCAGCCGACCATGTGGCTTGGCGGTCGGCAATCCAGCAGATCTGCTGCTGATTGTGTTCGTATCACCGCTGGCCACCCTGATACTCGAGGCCGCTTACGAAGCCACGTTGTGAGCGGCGGTCGTGAACGCGCAGAGAGGTGGCTCACGAAAGGTCTTGTTGACAGCTCTCGGTGGCGGTGCCTTCGGCAACGACGAGCGATGGATCTTGTCGGCCATGAAACGCGCGCTTCGGGTGGTTCAGGACCATTCGCCTAGAGACCCAGGTCGTAAGCTTTCGGGAGCCGTCGCCCGAACTGCAACACTGGGCGCAAGCCCAAGCCTAGTCCTAGTCTGCGGCGTGGCACCCACGGCCCAGATAGGTCCGTATCTCCTCGATCACCCGCCGCTCCAGGACGGCGACGAAGATGGTGAATTTCCGGGAATCTGCCGGTCATGACCGGCTCTTGATGGCCGGGACTGGCGCCGGCGAAAGGCCGCTGTCTGCGTCATTGATTTTGATGACGATCAATAACTGCTTCGCCGCCGGCTGAACGCGAGGGCGCCCGGCGGGACCCGACCCCAAGCAGACACCCGATAGGTGGAATCAGAATCTGAGAAGCTGACATTCGATCACCGCCTTGGCCTGCATGGAGGCAAACGTCCGACGAGCGCGTCAGGAGCGCGTACTTGTACGGATCCCTTTGTGTTGACCAGAGGTTATGCCCGCATACCCTGACTCAAGATCCACGAACGGAACGCCGCGAACACTGGACGTTCGAGGCGCCCCGGCAAAAAACATAAATAGTGCCCCAGATCCATCTCGACGACCTGGCCCAGCGCGACTGCGCGCCCGTTGCCCAACTCCTCCTCGACCAGCAACTTCGGTACCAGTCCGATGCCCAAACCGCTGAGGACCGCCTGGATGACCGCTGAGTACTGCGCGAATCGAGGCCCTCCCATGGTTTGCATTTCGTCAATGCCGTGCTGTGTGGCCCATCCCTTCCACGCTCCCGGCGCCTGCTCATGGTGCAGTAGTGTTTGCTCGAACACGTCGACCGCTCGCCAGGGCCGAGTCGGGTCGACCCGATGCGCCGCGCAAACACACACAAATTCGCGCCCGGCGATGTAGTCGCTGCTGACTCCGGGCCAGATCGACGTTCCATAGCGGATCGCAGCGTCAATGTGCATCGGATGTTGATCAGTGACCTCCAGATGCTGGCTGAAGCTGAACGTGACACCCGGATGAATCTGCCTGAAGTCGGCCAATCGCGGAATCAGCCATTTGGTCAGGAATGTCGGCACGCTGGCCAGGGCCAGGATGCCCGTGCCCGAGTCGGTCGCCTGAGTTTCGAAGCTCGCCGTTTCCAAAGCTCGCAGGCTCGGCGCGACCTTCAACCAGTAATCGCGTCCGGTGGCTGTCAGCTGCACGCCGCGGCCGCTTTTTACAAATAGCGGGCGACCCACGAAGCTTTCCAAACCGGCAAGTTGCTTGCTCACCCCACTGACAGACAAGCACAGCGCGGTAGCCGCCCGCGTGAGACTGCCATGTGCCGAAACTGCATCGAAGGCGAGCAGCTCCTGAATGGTGGGGCACGATCGTTTCATGCGTCCAGTATCGCAAACCGTTTCCATTCCTTCAACGATTGGCGACGATTATTCACTTGTCTGGGTGCCAGCCGTACCTAAAATTGATTTCGATTCCAAGGTTGCCAACACCGTCCGTTCGGTGTCGACATGATCAAGAAAAGCTGGAGACAGGGTGATTCGATCGATCTCCGTGGTTTACGGAATTTATCTGCTGCTGCCGATTGCCTTGCTGGTCGTGGGCAGTACCGGCAACTCCTGGACCAACACCTTGTTGCCGACTGGCCTGACGACGCGGTGGTATGTCGATCTCTGGCAAGACCCGTCGTTCCGCAGGGCGTTCACGACCAGTCTGATCGTGGCGGCCAGCGCCTGTTTGATCAATGCACTGATCGCCGTGCCGCTGGCCTACAGCCTGTATCACGGCGCCAGCCGCCGTGGCAGCGTTGCCGCCAAGGTCGTCAGCGCGATGCCGATTGCAGTGCCGACGATCACGCTCGGCTTCGGCTACATCATCGTCTTCAATACCGATACCGCACCTTGGCTGGGAACACTGCCGCTGCTGATCGTCGCGCATGCGGTGCATACCTTGCCCTATTTGACCAATACCTTGCTCACCGATCTGCGCCACCTGGGGCTGGAGCGTCTGGAGAGTGCGGCGGCTACGCTGGGTGCATCGCCTTGGAATCAGTTCACCGGCATCGTCGTCCCCAACCTGCGACAGAGCCTGATCAGCGGCCTAGTCATGGTGGCAGCCATCTCTATCGGCGAGTTTGGCCTGTCGAATCTGCTGACCAGTTTTCAGAATCGTACCTACCCCGTCGTGTTGCTGCAGGCGTTTTATGGCGCCACCGGTTTCGCGTGCGCCGCCACCGTGGTGTTGCTGGTGCTGGCCTGCACCTCCGCATTCACTGCGTCAACTGTCGCCAAAAAATCATGAGTCTGGATCTGCAAGACGTGAGCTACGCCTACCCAGGAACCGGGCATGGAGTTCAAGACATTTCATTGCAGGTCAACTCTGGTGAATTGGTTGCAGTGATTGGTCCCAGTGGTTCGGGCAAGTCCACCTTGCTCAAGCTGGTGTCCGGGCTCACAACCGGTCATTCCGGCTCCATCCTGCTCGATGGTCAGGACCTGACGCATCTCCCCGTGCACCAGCGCAACATGGGGATGGTGTTTCAGAACTATGCCCTGTTCCCTCATCTGACGGTTGCGCAGAATGTGGCCTATGGATTGAAGTT
>JBBRID010000376.1:0-4269 GCA_038221635.1 Burkholderiales bacterium | reverse complement strand
GGGCACCGGCAACGCCGGCCACGTGGCAGGCGGCGCAGATCTGCCCGTAGAGCGGCGGTGCTGTAGCGGCTGCGGTCTTGATGTCGGCTGCAGGTGCGGCCGGCGCGGCGGGAGCGGATGGAGCCTCCGCCGCTGCCGGTGCCGCGGCCAGGGCCGGCGCCGTGGCGGCGTCACTGGCAGCAGGCGTTGCTGCTTGCGCTGCTGCAGTTGCTGCGGCAGGAGCCTTCGGCTCGGGCAGATTGCCGCCCGCCTTGTTGGTCATGTAAACCACGGCACGGCCAATCTCGAAATCGCTGTGATCGCCGCCACCCTGCGCTGGCATCGCGCCCTTGCCCTTCAGTACCGAATTCAGCAAGGCCTCGTAGCCGGTCTGAATGCGCGCGGCCCAGGCGGCGGTGTCGCCGAGCTTCGGTGCGCCGGCGACACCGGCGGTGTGGCAGGCAGAGCATTGAGCGGCATAGACCTGATCGCCGGTCTTCATCGACGCCGGATCCGAAACGTCCTTCACCACCACCATGCCAACCGGCTGAATGCGCTGTGCAATCGCCTCGGGGCCCAAGCCATCGCTGCCGGCGGCAGGGCGCTTGTCGCTGGTCACGAAGGTGGCGAGCAGGATGATCACGACGATCGGAATCACGAACGCAAAAGTGACCGCGAGGATCAGTTGCTTGGGTGTCTTGATCGGACCTTCGTGCGGATTGTCGTCGTTGTGGGAGTGGGCGTCGCTCATGAAATCCTCGAAGCGTTTATTGACCGGTTTTTGCGCCCATCCGACCCGATCGGCCGCGGACGACTTGCGACGACAAGCGACACCATCCAGGCGCCCCTCGCCCGAACGTGCGAATCACGTCAAACCCGCGATTATAGGTGCCCAGGCTGGCGCGGCCCCCACTGGCCGGCCCATCAAGAGCCGCTGGTCGAAGCGCCCGCCGATGCCGCTTGACGCCGGCACGCTAGAATCAGCGGCTCACTGCGACCGTGGTGAAGTGGATATCATTGGGCCCTCCGAAGGCTTAGGCGCAGGTTCGATTCCTGCCGGTCGCACCAAGGCCTTCATCAGGGCCCGTGGACGCCGCGGCTGGCGGCTACTCGACAGCCGCTGATCGGCTGGGGATCCCGCCGCTGCAGTTGTAGCAGGTGGTACAGGCGTTCGGAGCGGGACATCGGCAAGTCTGTCTAAGAATTACCTCTCGCGCCTACCGCGCCGCCTCATCCAGCGTCAGCACCCGCCCCGTCTCAGCGGCCTCATAACCGGCCAGTGCGGCAATCCGCGCCTTCATCCCCGTCGATGCCAGCACGCCCAATGCGCCCAGCACCGGCTCTTCGCCCAGCGACGCTGTCGGTACCGCCAGGTAATAACGCTCGCGCAGCAGCGGAATGAACGGCAGACCGAAGCGGTGCGCAGCGGTCTGTACGCCGATGCCGGCGTCGGCCATGCCGCTGGCGATGAAGGCCGCGACCGCCGAGTGGGTGATTTCGGTGTCGTCGAAGCCGTTCACATCACGCGGCTTGAGCCCGGCTTTTTGCAGCAGCAGCTCGGTCAGCACGCGGGTGCCTGATCCTTCGGGTCGGTTGACGAAACGCACGTCGGGCCGCGCCAGGTCGGCCAGATTGGTGATGCGTTTCGGGTTGCCGGGGGCGACGATCAATCCTTGGCGTCTGACCGCCAGATGCACCAGCCGGTGCGCGTCGGGGCGCAGCAGCGGCCAGTAGCGGCGCGCGGCCGCCTCGGCAAACTCGCCGATCGGCACGTGAAAGCCGGCCAGGTCGCATTCACCACGCGCCAGCGCGGCCACTGAATCGAGGCTGTTGCGGTAGCGCAGTTCCACCGGCAGCGCCAGCGATTCCATGCGCTCGACCAGCGCCGCCACAGCAAAGCCGTGGCTGGCATACAGGCGCAGCGCGCGCAGGCTGCTGACACTGCGCACCAACTCGCCCTCCAGCTCGGACGCCAGCGATTCGAGCAGCGGCGATAGCCGGGCGCTGATCCGCTTGTCGGCCCAGATCAGTTTTTGCGCCAGTGGTGTCAGCGTCGAAGGCCGGCCGCGGCCGCCCTCGATCAGTGCCTGACCGAAGGAAGCTTGGGCGCGCTGCACCTGCCCCCAGGCGTGGCGGTACGAGCTGCCGAGGCTGCGCGCTGCTTGTGCCAGTGAGCCGGTTTCCTGCACGGCGGCCAGCAGGCTCAGCAGCGCGTTGCTGTCGATGACCTGATCGTCGTCGCCGGCGCCGGCGCCGAGCTGCCATTGCGGACGAATGCGGATGTGCAGCATGACGCGGTGGTGATGGTTGCGGGACAGTTATGAACTGGCGAGCATAACCAAACCCGGATTCTTGTCTACGCTCGCCCCCATGAACATCACCAGCATCCCCCTCAAGCAGTTGAGCGATCAGCTGCCGACGCAGCGCCAGCGGCAACGCCAGCAGCCCAAGGGACGGCGTGTCGATGGCGAAACCGTCACCGAGGTGGCGGGTCTGCTGGCCGGTCGTTTTGGCGATGCCGCGCCCCGCCGCGACCTGCTGATCGAGTACCTGCACCTGTTGAACGATCACTATGGGCAGCTTGCCACGCCCCACATGGCGGCGCTGGCGAAGTTGATGAAGCTGTCGCAGACCGAGGTGTTCGAGGTCGCGAGCTTCTACCACCACTTCGATGTCGTCCGCGAGGATGCCGAAGGCAATCTGCCGCAGCCGCCACGCTTGACGGTACGGGTGTGTGACGGCCTGTCGTGTGAGCTTGCCGGCGCCAAGGCCCTGCTGGCCAAGCTGCCTGATCTGCTGCAAGCCGACGTGCGCGTGATCGCCGCGCCCTGTGTCGGCCGCTGCGAGCAGGCGCCGGTGGTGGTGGTCGGGCAGAAGCCGATCATGCAAGCGCGCAGTGCCGAGGTGGCGCTGGCGGTGGCCGCCAACCAGAGCCGAGACGAAGCGCCGGCGTCGGCGATGCGTTTCGCCGAATATCGCGATGCGGGTGGTTATGCGCTGCTTGCCGACTGTTTGTCGGGCAAGCACCCGGTCGACTCGGTGATTCATCAGATGTCCGACTCGGGCCTGCGTGGCCTCGGCGGCGCCGGTTTCCCGACCGGCCGCAAGTGGAGCATCGTGCGCGCCGAACCCGGGCCGCGCCTGATGGCCGTGAACATCGACGAAGGCGAGCCCGGCACCTTCAAGGACCGAGTCTTCCTCGAGCGCGATCCGCATCGTTTTCTGGAAGGCATGTTGATCGCCGCCTGGGCGGTCGAAGTCGAAGCCATCTACATCTATCTGCGCGACGAATACCACGGCATCCGCGCGATGCTTGAGGCCGAGCTCGCGGCGCTGCCGGCGGCGCTGGCGCAGGCCGGCATTCCGGCGGACCGGCTCCCGACTATCGAACTGAGGCGTGGCGCCGGGGCCTACATCTGCGGCGAAGAGTCGGCGATGATCGAATCGATCGAAGGCAAGCGCGGCATGCCGCGGCTGCGCCCGCCGTACGTCGCGCAGCGTGGCGTGTTCAACCGGCCGACCCTGCAGCACAACATGGAAACCTTGTACTGGGTGCGCGAGATCATCGAACAGGGCGAGGGCTGGTTCTCGTCGCATGGGCGCAATGGACGCACCGGCTTGCGCTCGTATTCGTTGTCAGGGCGCGTCAACAAGCCCGGGGTGTACATCGCGCCGGCCGGCATCACGCTGCGCGAACTGGTCGAGGAATATGGCGGTGGTCTGCCTGAAGGGCACACGCTGTACGGCTACCTGCCGGGTGGTGCGTCGGGCGGCATTTTCCCCGAGCGGTTGGCCGACGTTCCGCTCGATTTCGATACCTTGCAGCCGCACGGCGGTTTCATCGGCTCGGCCGCGGTGATGGTGTTGACGCGCAGCGCCAACCACTGGGACCGTGCCAGGGATGCCGCCCGCAATTTGATGCACTTCTTCGAGGACGAAAGTTGCGGCCAATGCACGCCGTGCCGCAGTGGCACCAGCAAGGCCCGCGCGCTGATCGCAGGCGACACCTGGGACACCGGGCTGCTCGCCGAGCTGTCGCTGGTGATGCGCGATGCATCGATCTGCGGCTTGGGGCAGGCAGCGCCGAACCCGGTCGACTGTGTGATCAAGTACTTTCCTGAAGAACTGGGGTTGCCGTCATGAGCGCCGTCCTGAACCAGCCGTTGGCCGCCCTCGCCGCGGTGAAGATCGATTTCAGGCTCGATGGCCAGCCGGTGTCGGCGCTGGCAGGCGAGACCATTCTTCAAGTTGCCAAACGCAATGGCGTGAAGATTCCGCACCTTTGCTACC
>JBBRID010000375.1:0-4281 GCA_038221635.1 Burkholderiales bacterium | reverse complement strand
AGACCTTGTCGACCACACGGGAAGACAACATTCGCGAGACCAGCGTTGGCGCATGGTTTCAGAACTCGACCACATGGGCAAAGCAGTTTCGCAGCGTGGCCGGTTTGCGCGTCGACCGCTACCGCTTCGACGTGCGCAGTGACAATGCGGCCAACACCGGAAACGCGTCGGCAACCCAGTACAGCCCCAAACTGAGTCTGATTGCCGGTCCCTGGAGCAGCACGGAGCTCTATTTCAACATCGGCCGTGGCTTCCACAGTAACGACGCGCGTGGCACGGTGACGCGGATCGACCCGAAGACCGGTGGCCCGGCCGACCCGGTCACCCCGCTCGCCAGATCGAAAGGCATCGAGCTGGGCGTGCGCACATCTCCCTTGCAGGGTCTGCAAACGGCACTGGCGATCTACCGGCTCGACTCCAGTTCCGAACTGATATTCGTCGGCGACGCCGGAACCACCGAAGCCAGCCGCCCGAGCCGGCGCAACGGCTTCGAGCTGACCAACTACTACAAGGCCAGCGAAAACCTGACGATCGACGCCGACCTTGCGTTCGCGAGGGCGCGGTTTCGCGATGCCGATCCGGCCGGCCAGCGCATCCCGGGTGCGGTGGAAGGGGTGGCGTCGGTGGCGATTGCAGTCGACAAGATCGGCCCGTGGTTTGGCGCACTGCAGCTGCGCTGGTTCGGCCCGCGGCCGCTGATCGAGGACAACAGCGTGCGCTCGAAGGCAACGACGACGCTGAACGCACGCGTCGGCTCCCGTTTCAGTCCGAAACTGAGCGTCGAGATCGAGGCTTTCAACCTGACGAATCGCAAGGCATCGGCAATCAACTATTTCTACGAGTCAAGGCTCGCGGGTGAAGCAGCGCCGGTCGAGGACGTGCATTTCCATCCGATCGAATCGCGCTCGGGCCGGATCACTCTGGTGGCCGCCTTCTGAACGTTTTGACCGAGGGGCGCGAGTCGGCTGACGCATCAGAACAGATGTCCGATGTTGAACAACGTCAGCAGGCCCAGCGTGGCGAAGATGAAAGCCGCGATGCCGTGAACGAGCCGCATCGAGACGGCCTTCGCTATCGCGTCGCCCAGGAAGATGACGGGCACGTTCGCCAGCAACATGCCCGCCGTCGTTCCCGCCACAACAGCCCACAGATCGTCGTATCTCGCCGCCAGCGCCACCGTTGCAATCTGGGTCTTGTCGCCCATCTCGGCCAGAAAGAAGGCCACGACGGTGGTGCCGAACACGCCGAACCGTTGTTTGCCGCCGGTGGTCTCGTCGTCGATCTTGTCCGGGATCAACATCCAGCCGGCCATCGCGATGAACGATCCTCCGATCACCCAGCGCAGGATGTCCGGGCCGACCGTCGTGGCCACCCAGGCGCCGACCGCACCAGCGATCGCGTGATTGACAAGTGTGGCGACCAGAATACCGATGATGATCGGAATCGGGCGTCGGAACCGGGCGGCCAGCAGGATGGCGAGCAACTGGGTCTTGTCACCCATTTCGCCGAGTGCGACCGCACCGGCGGAGATGAGAAAAGCTTCCACGAGAACTCCAGGGGCCGGAAAGCAGACTGCACCGCATCCCCGGCCCAACCGGAGGCAGTGCAGTCAAAGGTCTTGCCAGGCCTTGAGCTGTCCGAGCCATGACCCTGAGGGTCAAGCGTGTTGACTCGGACCTCTGCGATGCAGAGCGGCTACTCCCCAATGACGGGTCAATGGGAAATTGTAGGGGATCGGGCCGCTGCGCGCCCTCAATTCGAGCTCCTGCGTACCGCGCCGGCACATCACAAGTCACCAGGCGTGGTACCTCCAATTTCCAGCCCATCCTTCGCTGGCCCGACCTGGACGTCCTTCTGCAGCAGGACGCCGTTCTTGACAGCCAGGATCTCGGCCATCACGCTGACCGCGATTTCTGCCGGTGTCTTGCTGCCGATGTAGATGCCGATCGGGCCGCGCAACTTCAGCAGCGTGGTTTCGGTGGCGTCGAAGTGTTCGATCAGGCGTTCGCGGCGCGATTGGTTGTTGCGCCGTGAGCCAATGGCGCCGATGTAGAAGGCGTCGGTTTTCAAGGCTTCGAGCAGCGCCAGGTCGTCGATCTTCGGGTCGTGGGTCAAGGCGACGATCGCGCAGCGGCGGTCGGGCTTGAATTGCAGCACCACATCGTCGGGCATCTCTTTCAACAAGGCGACGCTGCCCACCGACCAGTTGCCGACGTATTCCTCGCGTGGATCGCAGACGCTGACTGCGAAGCCGTTGAACAAAGCCATCACCGCCAAATATTCACTGAGCTGCCCGGCGCCGATGATCAACAGCCTGTATTCGGGGCCGAATACATTGCTGAGCTGCTCGCTGGTCAGCGTCAGCTCGGTGGCCTTGTCGCACAGCTCCAGCCGCACCGTGCCATCGGCGAGATCGACCGTGCGTCTGGCCAGCCGGCCTTGATCCAGCCACCCCAGCAGGTGCTCGAGGCTGGCGATGTCGGGATCGAATTCGAGCAGCAGCTCCAGCGTGCCGCCGCAAGGCAGGCCGAAACGATGCGCCTCGTCTGCAGTGACGCCGTACTTGACCAAGCGTGGTGGACCGATCGGGATGTCGCGTGTTGCGTCGTCGTTTTTTGGTTCCGCCGAATCGGCGTAAGCCTTGCTGAACCGATAGACCAGATCGTCTTCGATGCAACCTCCCGACACCGAGCCGACCACCGTGCCGTCTTCGCACAGCGCCATGATCGATCCGATCGGTCGCGGCGACGAGCCCCATGTGCGCACGACGGTGGCCAACAGGGCGCGCTTGGCGTCTGCGCGCCAGTTCCGCAACGTGCGCAAGACCATGACGTCCAGGTTTTCCATGTCGCTGTCTTGCCTGCCGATCAGGATGTAATGAAAGGAATGATTGTCGGCGCACGACGACGAATCATCGCCGATGGGGTCAAAGCGCCGCCCAGCGGATGTCGCAGCGCCTTCACGACGCCTTGCTCACGCCAGATCGAAAGGCAGGCCGACGTAGTTTTCTGCCATCGTCGTTGCCGCGGCCTTCGAGCTGACGAGGTAGTCGAGTTCTGCGCGCTGCAGCTTCTGCCCGATGCCGCCGGTCTCGGGGAACTTGTGCATCAGGCTGGTAAACCACCACGAGAATCGCTCGGCCTTCCAGACGCGCGCCAGGCAACGGGCCGAATAGTGATCGATGCCGGCATCGCTGCGCTCCTTGTAATGCTCGATCAACGCGTTCGACAAGAAGCGTACGTCCGATGCCGCCAGGTTCAAGCCCTTGGCGCCGGTGGGTGGCACGATGTGGGCCGAATCACCGGCCAGAAACAAGCGGCCGAAACGCATCGGCTCGGCGACGAAGCTGCGCAGCGGTGCAATGCTTTTCTCGATCGACGGGCCGGTGACCAGACTCTCGGCGGTTTGCGGATCGAGCCGGCGCCGCAACTCGTCCCAGAAGGCATCGTCGCTCCACTCCTCCAACTTGTCTTTCAGCGAGCATTGCACGTAGTAGCGCGTTCGCGTAGGCGAGCGCATCGAACAAAGTGCGAAGCCGCGCTCGTGATTCGAATAGATCAGCTCGTGCGCAACCGGCGGCGTATCTGACAATACGCCGAGCCAGCCGAACTGGTAGACCTTTTCGTAGATCGACAAGGCTGCCGGCGGCACGCTGGCCCGGCTGATGCCGTGGTAGCCGTCGCAGCCGGCGATGAAATCGCAGCGTACTTCGTGGGCCTCGCCCGCGTGGGTATAGGTCACACGCGGCTTGTCGCTGTCGTAGTCGTGGATTGCGACATCGGCGGCGTTGTAGATGGTGGTGCCGCCGACGGCCGCGCGCGCCTCCATCAGGTCGCGGGTCACCTCGGTCTGGCCATAGACGACCACATGTTTGCCGCCGGTCAAGCCGGCCATGTCGATGCGATGCCGACCACCTCCAAAGCACAACTCGAAACCATCGTGCGGCAGGCCTTCGGCGTGCATGCGCTGGCCGACATCGGCCTCGTCGAGCAGGTCGCAGGTGGTTTGTTCCAGTACGCCGGCGCGGATGCGGCCGAGCACGTACTCGCCGCTCTGACGTTCGAGAATCAGGTTGTCGATGCCGGCGCGCAGAAGCAACTGGCCAAGCAGAACGCCCGCTGGGCCGGCACCAATGATCAGGACTTGAGTGCGTCGGATTGTCATGTCTGGTCTTGGTGGTTGGGATATGGGTGACAACGGGTGGGGCGAAGGAGATCGTACGGCCCGTGCGTCAAAGCTTGCGTCGCAGCAAACGTGGCATGAATGGCAGGATCATTCCGA
>JBBRID010000374.1:0-4296 GCA_038221635.1 Burkholderiales bacterium | reverse complement strand
GTGTTCCGGGACTTCACAGAACGTCATGCGCTCGAGCGCCAGCTGCAGGACCAGGCCGCGCGACTGGTCGAGTCTGCGCAGCGCAAGGACGAATTCATGTCGATGCTTGCGCATGAGCTGCGCAACCCGCTGGCGCCTATGGTGACCGGGCTGCAGGTGCTGCGGCAGATCGCGCCGGGACTTGCGGACGTCGAACGCGTCACGTCGATGATGGAGCGGCAGCTCAAGCACATGACCCGGCTGGTCGACGACCTGCTCGACATCGCGCGATTGACGCATGGCAAGATCGAATTGCGTCGCCAACCGGTCGAATTGGGCGAAATGTTGCAGCAGGCCGTTGACATGGTCTTGCCGCTAGCCGAGGCGCGGCACCAGCGTCTCGAGCTGGACGCTCCTGCGCAGCGGATGCGGATCGACGCCGACACGACGCGGCTCGTGCAGGTCTTCGCAAACGTGCTGTCGAATGGCGTGAAGTTCTCGCCGGACGGCGGTCGTATCGTGATCCATGCCGGCGCCGCTGCGCACGGGCGGACGGTGCAGGTGCGCGTCATCGACAACGGCATCGGCATCGAGCCGGAGATGCTGGCCCAGGTGTTCGAGTTGTTCGTGCAGGCCGATCGATCGCTGGACCGCGCCCAGGGCGGGCTCGGGGTCGGGCTGACCGTCGTGCGTACGATCGTCGACATGCACGGTGGCAGCGTAACGGTCCGCAGTGCCGGACTCGGGCAGGGCACCGAGGTGGTGGTCGAGCTGCCGCTGCTGGATCCGGCGCCGATGGCTGCGCGATCGGTGGGCGCCGGCGGCGCTGCGACGGCTGCGCTGCAAGGCAGCGCGACAACTCCTTCGCTGCGCGTGATGATCGTCGACGACAACCTGGACGCAGGCGAGATGCTGCTGGAGTTGCTTCAGCTCTGGGGCCACGACGCCAGCGCTTTGGGCGACGGACCGATGGCGCTGGAGGTCGCCAGCCGCTGGTTGCCGCATGCGGTGCTGCTGGATATCGGCCTTCCCGGCATGTCGGGCCACGAGGTGGCTCGGCGCTTGCGAGAGCTTCTGCAGCCACCGCTTCTGCTCGTTGCCGTGACCGGTTATGGAGCGCCTGACGACCATCGGGCCAGCCGTGACGCTGGCTTCGACGTGCACCTGACGAAGCCGGTCGACCTGGACGAACTGCAGGCCCTGCTCGCGCGCCACGCTGCCGTGGCCGTACCCGGCTTCGTCGGCACTGCCTGAGAGCGCGGCGCCGCACGGATGTAGGATTTCTTCGTTTTTGAGTCGTGCCAGTGTCTGGCTCGGTGCAGGTGCCTGCCTTTCTGCGCTGAGCGGGCGACCCCGCGCCGGGTGTGGGTAGCAGCGCCTGTCGCCGCGTCGATGCTCGATCGCACCTATCGTGCCTGCGCATCGCCCGCCCTTCTGGACTCCTGAATGACCTCCCTGTTCGAACCGCTCATCGCCGGTGATCTGCACCTGGCCAACCGCATCGTGCTGGCGCCCCTCACGCGCAACCGCTCGCCGGGCGCCGTGCCCACTGAACTGGGCGTCACCTATTACCGGCAGCGTGCCAGCGCCGGTCTTCTCATCACCGAGGCTACAGCCATCAGCCACCAAGGCCAGGGCTACGCCGACGTGCCCGGCCTGTACGCTCCTGAGCAGTTGCGCGCCTGGAAGCGGATCACCGACGCGGTGCATGCCGACGGCGGCCGCATCGTCACGCAGTTGTGGCACGTCGGGCGTGTGTCGCACACCGACCTGCAGCCAGGTGGCGGCGCACCGGTGGCGCCGTCGGCGATCACCGCAAAGACCAAGACCGTGCTGATCAAGGATGGTGTGCCGACCTTTGTCGAGACCTCGCCGCCACGTGCGCTGGCGACTGACGAGATCCCCGGCATCGTCGCCGATTTCCGTCGCGCCGCGCTGGCGGCGGTGAACGAGGCCGGTTTCGACGGCATCGAGATCCATGCAGCCAACGGCTACCTGATCGACCAGTTCCTCAAGACCGGCAGCAACCGGCGCGGCGATGCCTACGGTGGTTCGATCGAAAGCCGTGCGCGCGTCCTCGTCGAGGTGGCGCAGGCGGTGGCCGGCGCGATCGGTGGCGGTCGAACGGGAATCCGGCTGTCGCCGGTGACGGCGGCCAACGACTCGATCGATGCCGACCCGCAGCCGCTGTTCGAGCATGTGCTGCGCCAGCTCGCGCCGCTGAAGCTGGCCTACATCCACGTGATCGAGGGCGCGACCGGCGGCCCGCGTGAAGTACCCGACCGGCCGTTCGACTACGCGGCGCTGAGGGCCGCCTACCGGCTTGCGGGTGGGCAGGGCGCGTGGATGGTCAACAACGGCTACGACAAGCCGCTCGCGCAAGCTGCGCTGGCCGACGGCGCGGACCTGGTGGCCTTCGCCAAGCCCTTCATCGCGAACCCCGACCTGGTGCGCCGCCTGCGTGAAGATGCGCCGCTGAACGAAGCCGACAAGGCCACGTTTTACGGCGGCGGCGCGAAGGGCTACACCGACTACCCGACCTTGTAGCAGCGGCGCCGCCAGGTCGTCCGCAAAATTTCACCGGTGGGCTGAACGTCCAGATATGGAGGTTCGCCTACGATACGCTGCGCTTCGATCTGACGCTATGGAAATCACCTTGCCCGGTGTAATCAGATGCCGAATTCTCGGTATCTGGAGAAACCCGATCATGAACAAACCCCTGCTGGCCTTGATCACTAGCGCCGCCTTCTGCTTGTCCAGCGCGCCGCTGTTCGCAGCCGACTTTGCGGGCACGAAGGAGGATGCCAAGGCAATGGAAAAGAAGGCCGACGCCGACTACAAGGCCGCCAAGGAAAGCTGCAAGCCCATGAAGGGCGACGAAGGCAAAGCCTGCACGAAGAAAGCCAAGGTCGAGCACGAGGTCGCCGAAGCCCATGCCAAGGGTATCCACGAGATGGCCGAGGCCAAGACCGACAAGGCCCGGGCAAAGGTCCAGGCCAAATATGACAAGAAGATGGCTGACGAGCAGATGAAGGCTTCCAAGTAGTCGTCATCGATTGACCACCGGCGGCCGCAGGCCCGCCGGCGTTCCAGACTATTTGCCGGCTTTTCCCTTTTGATCGCCTCCGTGCCGAGCAGTTGTCTGACACCGCGCAGGATGCAGTGTTTTTATGCTTGGCAGCCGATCACTCATCAAGAAGGCACCCAATCATGGCCACCAATGTCCTTGCGGAACTGAAGCAACGTGACGAAGCACGAGACGGCTTTCCGGGCGAGCACTGGTTCGTGCTGGCGGCCGGCCTGGGCGTCTGGTACTTGTCTGCAAAGCATCCATCGGCCGTCGTCAAGCTGGCTGGCATCACTGCGGCTACGGCGCTGATCGGTCGTGCGGCGAGCGGACGCGACGGTTTGGCCAAGGTGTTGCGTTACACCCCGGTGGGCGGGGCCTTGCGCCGGCGGTGAAACGCCCTGCGGAGCGAATCGCGTCCGTCATCAGGATTGAAGAAGGCACCTGCTCCTGACCGCCGAGCTCAAACGTTCTGTTCTTTGCGTGACGAGGTCGTCGCTGATGCGATCGCGGGCCGCCAGTCAGCCGGGATCTTCCCCCAGCTCGCGGTGCAACCAGGCGCGTGCCAGCGCCCAGTCTCGCTTGACAGTGGCACTGCTCAGGCCCATCACCTCGGCGATCTCTTCATTCTCCAGTCCACCGAAGAACTTCAGCTCCACGACCTTGGCCGCGCGCGGGTCGATCGCCCCGAAGGCGAGCAACGCATCGTGCACCTGCATCACCTCGGCGCCCTGGCTGCTTGCCACCTGCTGGGCTTCGGTGAGCGTCAGCGACACCAACGCGCCTTCGCGTTTGGCGGCCTGCTTGGATCGGGCGTGGTTGACCAGAATGCGCCGCATCATGATTGATGCCATGCCCAGAAAATGGCCGCGGCTGGCCCACTGGGTTCGCGTCTGCTCGGTCAGGCGAAACCAGGCCTCGTGTGTGAGTGCCGTCGCGCTCAGCGTGTGGCCCGCGTTTTCCTTGCGCATGTGGCCGGCGGCGCTGCGTTTTAGCTCGTCGTAGAGCGCTGCAAACAGCCGGTCGACGGTTGCGGAATCGCCGCTGTCCAGCTGCTGCAACCACTGCGTCACGTTTTCCGACAACAGGGTGGGAGCGGTCATGCTTTTCATTCTAGGAGCCTGTCGGGCTTGGGGCGTCGATAGCGAGAATCGGCCCCAGCGAGGACAGTTCTTGCCGGATTTGCAGCCCCATAGCCCAGCTATGGGGCAAAAAGACGGTGAGAAATGGACCGCTGCGGTCGATTCGCA
>JBBRID010000373.1:0-4340 GCA_038221635.1 Burkholderiales bacterium | reverse complement strand
ACCATCGACGCTACCCACCACCCCGAGTTGCGCAGTTGGGTCGGATCGGCCAACGATGCGGCCAGCGACTTTCCGATCCAGAACCTGCCATTCGGCCGCTTTCGCCGTGCCGACAGTGGGGACCAGTGGGCGATCGGGGTGGCGATCGGCGATCAGATCCTCGACCTGCGCGAAGCGGCCAGGAAAGGCAGCTGGACCGAGGCGATTGCAGCGCTGCTTGCGCCACTGGCCGACGGACAGCTGAATCCGCTGATGGCCCAATCAACGTCGGCGCGCACGGCCCTGCGGCTGGCCTTGTCGAAAGCACTGGCCGAAGGCAGCGCGCAACAGGCCAATCTGCAATCGTGTCTGACCGCAATGGCCGACGCTGAACTCGCCTTGCCGTGCACGATCGGCGACTACACCGATTTTTATACCGGCATCCACCACGCCACCACCGTCGGCAAGTTGTTTCGTCCCGACAACCCATTGATGCCGAACTACAAGTGGGTGCCGATCGGCTATCACGGACGCGCCTCGTCGATCGGCGTCAGCGGTCAGTCGTTTGCGCGGCCGAAGGGTCAGACTGCCGGCGATGCGGGCAAGCCCGATTTCGGGCCCAGCAAGCGTCTGGACTATGAGCTCGAGCTCGGCTACTTTGTTGGTCGCAGCAATGCGCTGGGCGAAGCAGTGCCGATCAGCGAGGCCGAAGATCACCTGTTCGGTTTGACCTTGCTGAACGATTGGTCTGCCCGCGACCTGCAGGCCTGGGAATATCAGCCGCTGGGACCGTTTCTCGCCAAGAACTTCGCCACCACGATTTCGCCGTGGATCGTCACACTGGAAGCCCTGGCGCCGTTTCGCAGCGCTTTCACGCGCCCTGCCGAAGATCCGCAGCCGCTGCCCTATCTCGACAGCCCTGCGAACCGCGACGCCGGTGCAATCGACATCGCGCTGGAAGTCTGGCTGCAGACTGCGAAGATGCGTGAAGCCGGCCAGGAGGCCGTGCGGCTGAGCCAGTCAGGCAGCGCGCAAGCATCGTACTGGACCGCGGCCCAACTATTGACCCATCACACCGTCAATGGCTGCAACCTGCAGGCCGGCGATCTGATGGGTTCGGGCACGCTGTCGGGGCCACAGCCCGATCAGGCCGGATCGCTGCTCGAACTGACTTCAGGCGGCAAGCAATCGATCACACTGCCGAACGGCGAAACACGCAAGTTTCTCGAAGATGGCGACACCTTGATCCTGCGCGGTCACTGCGAACGGCCCGGCACCCGCCGGATCGGCTTCGGCGATTGTGCGGGGACGGTACTGCCGGCCAGGTGACGCCCAAGCGCGCGCCGATGGCGCGCGGGTCGGTGCGCTTCAAGCCGCGCCGCGCTTCTTGTCGCGCAGCATGAACAAGTAGAGGCTCTCGACCTTCTCCCGGGCCCACGGCGTCTGGCGGAGAAATTTCAGACTCGACTTGATGCTCGGATCGCTGGTGAAGCAGCGCAGCGGAATCCGTTCACCCAGCTCGGCCCAGCCATAGGTATCGACCAGCGCACTGACGATGCCCTCGAGCGTCAGACCGTGCAGCGGGTTACGCGGCTGAACAGGCTGATCCGGCATCAGTGGCCAGAATCAGTGATCGGCTGGCGCTTTTCGCGACGCCGGCACCGGACGCGGTTGCTCATGCCGTTTTTTGCCAGCGCCGCGATTGCGTCGATCGTCGTCGCGCGGGTCGGTGCGTGCGGGCCGCGCGGCAGGGTGTGATGGCTGCTGCGGCGCCTGTTCGCGATCCTGGCGCGCGAGCGCCAACGAGGCTTCCAGGTCAGCCGGTGCAATCGACTTGAGCGCGCAGAAGTTGGCCAGTGTCAGCGTCGTCGATTCGAAGGCGCGCAACAGGCCGGCCCGGTCACGACGCACGTCGGTCTGCGCAGCGTGCTCACGCACTGCTTGTTGTTGTGCTTCGCGCTGCGCGGCCCGTTGCACTTCACGCTGTGCGTCACGCTCGGCGGTTCGGCGGGCGGCGTGCAGTTCGCGACGGCGTTCGAGTTCGGCTGCAGCCGCCTGGCGGTGTTCGTCGGAGATCTCGCCGGCCGAGCCGCCATCCAGATCGATGCGCGACTCACCATTGGCCAGTGCACGCAGATAGGCTGTCGACGTGGTATGGCGGTGCAGGAAGTTCGACAAGGACTTGCGTGTGAACAAGCCCGGTGCCCGCTGCTGGATATCGGCCTGGATGCGCAGCTTCAAGGGTTTGGCCGCTGCTGCACTGAACACGGCGGGAAACAGTTCAGCCAACTTCGCTGCGCAGGCATTCGCCGACATCTCGGCGATCACCGGCTGTCTGGGCTGCTGCTCCGCTTCGGTGGGCGTTTCGAGTTCGGGCGGGGCAGCCGCTTCTGGAGATGCAGCCGGATCAGGCTGCTGTTCGGGAATCGGAGGAGTTTCGGACACGGCAGGAAGCAAGCAGCAGATCGGAACAAGCAGACATTGTCGCCGCAATGCGCCGCTTCGGGATGCTGGTGTGCGATCCCGGCGATGACCTAGGAGCCTGTCGGGCTTGGGGCGTCGACAGCGAGAATCGGTCCCAGCGAGGACAGTTCTTGCCGGATTTGCAGCCCCATAGCCCAGCTATGGGGCAAAAAGACGGTGAGAAATGGACCGCTGCGGTCGATTCGCAGCCGACGCTCCCCAAGCCCGACAGGCTCCTAGACCGGCAGTATCCGCAGCTTGATGTTGCGCCCCTTCACTTTGCCGGCCGACAAGCGCTTCATGACCTGATCGGCGATCCCGGATCGAACCGCGAGGTAGGTCGAGAAATCGTTGACGTTGATCTTGCCGATATCGGCCGCCGCGAAGCCGAGGTCCTTGGTCAATGCACCGAGGATATCGCCCGGGCGGATCTTCTCCTTGCGTCCGCCGAGGATCTGCAATGTCGTCATCGGCGGGCGCAGCGGTGTCGTACCGGTGTCTGCCAGCACCTCGAGTTTCATCCACTGCGAGCTGAATCCGTGTGCGACTTCAAGTTGCCCGATCCGCCCCATTTCGTCGTTGCCGACCAGGCTGAACGCCCAGCCGTCGGCGTCGGCGCGACCGGTGCGACCAATCCGGTGCAGGTGGGTCGCCGCGTCCGGCGCGATCTCGACGTTGATCACCGCCTCGAGCTGTTCGATGTCGAGACCACGCGCGGCGATATCAGTGGCCACCAGCACACTGCAGCTGCGGTTGGCGAAGCGCACCATCACCTGATCACGCTCGCGCTGATCGAGATCGCCGTGCAATTCGAGCGCAGAGAAGCCCTGCGCACGCAGCACCTGGACCAGGTCGCGGCAGGTCTGCTTCGTATTGCAGAACGCCAGCGTGCCGACCGGGCGAAAATGGTTCAGCAACAGCGAAACCGCGTGCAGGCGTTGAGCCTCGCCGACTTCGAAGAACTGCTGGCGGATCTGGCCGACCGCGTGCACGGTGTCGAGCTTGATCTCGGTCGGCTCGCGCAGCAGCCTGGCAGCCAGCTTGCCCACACCGGGCGGATAGGTGGCCGAGAACAACAAGGTCTGCCGCTGCGTCGGACATTGCTTGGCAATCGCGGCGATGTCGTCGAAAAAGCCCATGTCCAGCATGCGATCGGCCTCGTCGAGCACCAGTGTCTGCAAGGCTCCGAGCTGCAAGCTGTCGCGTTGCAGGTGATCGATGATTCGGCCCGGCGTTCCGACCACTACATGCGCGCCATGCGTCAAGCTGGCGAGTTGCGGGCGTATCGGCGCGCCTCCACACAAGGTCAGCACCTTGACGTTGTCGTCGGCGCGCGCCAGCCGCCGCAACTCGACGCTGACCTGGTCGGCCAGTTCACGGGTTGGGCACAGCACCATGGCCTGCACCGATTTCTCGCCAGGCGCCAGCCTGGCCAGCAGCGCCAGTGCAAACGCGGCAGTCTTGCCACTGCCGGTTCTCGCCTGAGCAATCAAATCTTTTCCGGCCAGTGCCAGGGGCAGACTGGCGGCCTGGATCGGCGTCATCGTCTGATAGCCGAGCTGCTGCAGGTTAGCCAGCGTCGACGCCGACAACGCGGCCAGGCTGCTGAATGGCTTGCCGACTGCCGCCGAGCCCTTGTTCGGGGTGGTGGCGGTGCTGATGATCGGGTCGATTGTTTCCATGGGCGATTATCTGCGCTGGGCAGCATGGCTTGTAGGACGCCACTCACAGACAAAGCCGGTTGCAACCGATGGTTGGATCTGGCGCGGTCGACGAGCATGCAGGAACTTAAAACCAGGGAGGTTCCATGAGCATCGCCACCATCATTCTGATCGTTCTGTTGCTGTTGCTGATTGGCGCCATACCCGCCTGGCCACACAGCCGCAGTTGGGGCTACG
>JBBRID010000372.1:0-4342 GCA_038221635.1 Burkholderiales bacterium | reverse complement strand
CGATGACGACGGCTTTTTGTTCATCGTCGACCGCTCGGCCGACATGGTGATCTCGGGCGGTGTCAACATCTATCCGGCCGAGGTCGAGGCGGTGTTGCACATGATGCCGGGCGTCGCGGACTGCGCGGTCTTCGGCATCCCCGATGCCGAATTCGGCGAAGGCCTGGCTGCGGCGGTGCTGCCTACGGTCGGCACCACGCTCGATGCTGCGACGGTCCAGAGCTGGCTGCGCACGAGAATCGCCGGCTACAAGGTGCCGGCGGTGGTCACCTTCCACGACGATCTGCCGCGCGAAGATACCGGCAAGATCTTCAAGCGCAGATTGCGTGAGCCGTATTGGCAGGGCGTCGACCGCCGCATCTGATCTGTTCCCCCGGGGGCTCGACGATCAGCCGTTCAGCAACTGCCAGATCTTCGGTGCGGTCAGCGGCATGTGGAGTTTTTCGGCCGCTTGGCCGAGGCCTGCGCGGTCCAGCGCGTCTATCACCGCGATCACTGCGGCCGGTGTGGCACCGATGGTGCCGAGTTCGCCTACGCCTTTGGCGCCCAGCGCATTAGTAGTGCACGGCACCGAGGTATCGAATTCGGTCTTGTGGTGGATGAACGAATCGGCATGCGGCAGCGCGTAGTCCATGAAGCTGGCCGTTGAAAGCTGCGCACCCTCACCATAAACCATGGCCTCGCTGAGCGCCTGCCCCAACCCTTGCGCAACCCCACCTTCGATCTGACCGCGAGCGATCGTCGGGCTGACGACATGGCCGATGTCGTTGACCGATGAATAAGCGACCACCTCGACGACGCCGGTCTGCGGGTCGATCTCGACCTCGCAGACATGGCATGCGTTCGGCCACGATGCACCGCTGACGGTGCTTTTGCCACTGGCAGCGATATGACCTTGCGCCTGGCGTCCGGCCAGCTCGAATAAACCGATCTGCAGATCGGTGCCGACTACTGCGAAGCGGCCGGCGCGGTACTCGATATCGCCGGTCGCCGCCTCCAGCGCTTCGGCGGCGAGCTCTTTGGCGTGGTCAACCGTGTTCAGCGACGCTTGGCGGATGGCCGGGCCACCGATGAACAAAGAACGCGACCCGGCACTGCCGAAACCGTTGGCGCGGTCGGTATCACCCTGGACGATGCGAATGTTCTCCAGCGGCACGCCGAACACGTCGACCGCCAGTTGCGCGTAACTGGTCGCGATGCCCTGGCCCATCGCCTGGGTGGCCGACACCAGCTCGATGATGCCGTCTGGCTGTACCGTGACGCTGACCGATTCTTCGAAGGCATCGCCGCCGGTCCACTCCAGAAAGGTCGCGATGCCGCGGCCGCGCAGGCGTCCGCGTGCGGCCGATTCGGCAAGGCGGGCGTCGAAGCCCTGCCAGTCGGCCAGCACCAGGCCCTGGTCGAGCATGCGCTCGAACTGGCCGCAGTCGTAGACCTTGCCCATGGCGTTGCAGTAGGGCATCTGCTCGGGGCTGATCATGTTGCGCCGGCGCAATTCGGCCGGATCGATCTGCAGCTTGCGCGCCGCCGCGTCCATCAGGCGCTCGATGATGTAGATGAATTCGGGCCGGCCGGCGCCACGGTAGGCACCCACCGGTGTCGTGTTGGTCAATACACCGGTCAACTCGAAATCGATCACCGGAATGTCGTAGATGCTGGTGCCGACCCAGGCGCCGATCAACAACTGGATGACGATGCCGGGGCCGGTTGAGTAGGCGCCGAGATTGGCTTGCGATTTCATGCGCAGCGCCAGCGCACGGCCGTCGGCGTCGAGGGCCAGCTCGGCAAGACTTCGCACATCGCGGCCATGCACGGCCGAGACGAAATCCTCGAGCCGCTGTGAGCACCACTTGACCGGGCGTTTCAGTGTCCAGGCGGCGTAAGCCACGGCGATGTCTTCGGGGTGAATGGCGCCTTTCATGCCAAAGCCGCCGCCAACATCGCCAACGGTGACGCGCACCTGATCATCGTTCAGGCCCGGTATGGTCGCCAGCAGCGCGGTGCGCACGCCGGTCGGCATCTGGCTCGAGATCGCGATGATCAGCCGCCCACTGTCGGCGTCGACGTGTGCCGCGGTGACTCGCGGCTCCATCGTGCAGGGAGCCAGGCGCTGGTTGACCAGATCGAGCGAGACGACATGCGCTGCACCCGCAAACGCCGCCGCTGCATCGGCCAGGTTTCCATGCCGCATCTGCGCGGCGATGTTGTCGGGCGCTTCGTCCCACAGCACCGGTGCGCCGCTGGCGACTGCTTGCCCGGGCTCAGCCACGGCGGGCAGGTCTTCGTAGTCGACAAATACCAGGTCGAGCGCATTCAGCGCCACCTCGGCACTCTCGGCGATCACCGCGACCACGGCCTCACCGGCGAACCTGACCTTTTCGTAAGCCAGCGGGCGCCGTGGCGGGGCCTGCCCCGGGCTACCGTCCGGGCGTTTGAACGGCATGCGGGCAGGGATCGGCAAGACTCCGGCTTCGACCAGGCCAGCGCCCGTCAGCACGGCGACAACGCCGGGCAAGGCCCGTGCCTCGGCTGTGTCGATCGACACGATTCGTGCATGTGCATGCGGGGAGCGCAGGAACATCAGCTGCAACTGGCCGGGCAAGGCGATGTCGTCGGTGAAGCGGCCGAGGCCACGAACCAGTGCCGGATCCTCGATCCGCTGCACCTTCTGACCGCTGCCGAAGCGCAGGGCGCTGTCTGTCAGGCTGTCGACGCTCATGCCTGGGCTCCCTGCGTTTCGGATTGGCCCGAGCGCTCGGCCATCAGTTGCGCCGCCCGGTGAACCGCGGCGACGATGTTGACGTAACCGGTGCAACGGCACAGGTTGCCGTCCAGGGCTTCGGCGATTTCGGCGTCATCCGGATCCGGGTTGTGAGCCAGCAGCCCGACGGTCGCCATAACCATGCCCGGCGTGCAGAACCCGCATTGCAGGCCGTGACATTCGATGAACGCCTGTTGCACCGGGTGGAGTTCGTTCTCGCTCGCCGCCAGACTCTCGATCGTCGTCACGACTCGCCCCTGCACCTGCAACGCCAGCACGCTGCAACTCTTCAGCGGTTCGCCGTCGACCAGCACCGTGCAAGCACCACATTGCGCGGTATCGCAACCGACGTGGGTGCCGGTGAGCCGCTGCTCGCCGCGGATGAAATCGACCAGCAAGGTGGTCGGCGCAATCTCGGCGCTGATCGGCTCGCCGTTGAGCTGGATTCGGAAGGGATTCATCGGTTCGTTGCAGGTTGATCGTCGCCGACATTCTGCGGCGCGAATGGCAGCATAGCGGCAACACATCCGCTTCGCATGGTGATCCCGACATTCGGTACGATGCCGGTTGATCAGCAATGAGTACGCCATGTCCCTTGAAGCGATTGAACACCAGACCGGCACTGATCCGACCGCCACGCTGATCGTGCTGCACGGCCTGGGCGCCGACGGCAACGACTTCGTGCCGCTGTGCAACGAACTCGACCTTTCCACGGTAGGCCCGATTCGTTTCGTCTTTCCGCATGCACCGATGCAGCGGGTGACGATCAACAACGGCATGGTGATGCGAGCCTGGTACGACATCCTGTCGCTCGGCACCGGCGTCGATCGCCGCGAAGACGAAGCCGGGCTGCGCGCCTCGATGGTCGAGGTCGAGTCCTTGATCGAACGCGAACGCAGCCGCGACATCGCCGCATCACGAATCGTGTTGATGGGGTTTTCGCAAGGCTGCGCAATGACCTTGATGACCGGCCTGCGCCACGCCGATCGCCTGGCCGGCCTGGTGGGCCTGTCGGGCTACCTGCCGCTGGCCTCCAAGCTGGTGGACGAGCGCAGCCCGGCCAACGCCGGCACGCCGATCTTTCTCGCTCACGGTCGCTTCGATCCGGTGATTCCGATCGAACGCGCGCTGGCCAGTCGCGATGCGCTCGGCGCCGCTGGGCAACCAGTGGAATGGCATGAGTACCCGATGGAACACTCGGTCTGCGCGGCAGAGCTCGCCGATTTGAACGCTTGGTTGCTGCGCATGCTGGCTTGAACGCCGCCTCCGATTGCTCGGTTGATCCGGCGCGCGCCCGCAGGCAGCGCGGGCTTGTCCGCTACGCCATGCTGGTTGTGCTCGGCGCGGCATTGCTGCTGGCATGGATCGGTTGGTCGGGCCTCGCCATCAGCAGGGAAGCTAACTGGTTGCCTGCGTTCACTGCACCGCTGCACGGCCCCCTGGATGACGGGCCACCATTCGACGACCGTTCGTTGCGGTTTGCGGATGTCAGCCTTCGACAGTTCTTGCCACTGTCTTTGCCCGGCAACAAGATCAGGCTTCAGATCAGCAACCAGTTCGGCGATGCCCCGTTGCGGATTG
>JBBRID010000371.1:0-4342 GCA_038221635.1 Burkholderiales bacterium | reverse complement strand
CGATGCGGGCGTTGTGGATTCCCGAAGCGGCGGCATCCTGGCGCGATGCCATTCCAGCGGTGCAGCAACGCGACACCTTTGGAATGACACACCGTCATCAATGGACGCCTGGCTTCGACGAACGTGAAATGCGGCGAAAACGCAAAGAGCCTGTGCTGGCAAGTCCAGACAGGCTCTTCATCGCCGCATGCCGTTTATTTGCGCAGACCCAGCGTCTGGATCAACGCGGTATAGCGGGACGCGTCGTTGATCTTCAGGTAGCTCAGCAGGCTCTTGCGGGTATTGACCATCTTCAACAGACCGCGGCGGCCGTGATGGTCCTTCTTGTGGGTCTTGAAATGCGGCATCAATTCGTTGATGCGCGCGGTCAGCAGGGCAACCTGGACTTCGGGCGAACCGGTGTCGTTGGCGCTGCGGGCATGGGCCTTGACGATCTCGGCCTTCTCGGCGGTGGTAGCAGTCATGAGTGTTCCGTTTTTTACCCCGGACATCTTTTCGCCGGAGTGGTTTGGACTTGCGGTCACCAGTGGAAACAACCGGTGCCGTGCTGTTCGGCTGCGCTTGGTGCCCCTCGCCTTTATGGACAAGGACAGGAACAAGGTCAAGCCAGCCGCCTCACGCACCGTTCATGCAACGAAGCATGCCCAGCAGATGTGAAGCCTGTCGATTATAGCCCGATTGCGCCGCGCAGTCGCGTCACGCCGTCGACCAGCCTCGCGGGCTCGCGAGAGGCGAAACACCAGCGCAGCCAGCCCTCCCCCTCTTCGCCGAACGCGGCGCCCGGCGCCAGACCGAGCCCGGCTTCTCGAACCAGCCGCTTGGCGAAGGCCAGCGAGTCGCTCTCGCCCTCGACCTGGAAGAAGGCGTACATGCCACCCTGCGGCGTGGCGACCCGCACCTTGGGCGTTGCCGTCAGGAGCGGCAGCAAGGTGTCGCGGCACTGACGCAGCTTGCCGACAATCTCGGCCACCATCGGCTCGCCGACCTTCAAAGCAGTGAGCCCGGCACGTTGCACGAATACCGGCGAGCACGAGGTATTGAACTCGATCAGCTTGCCGATCGCTGGCGCCAGCTGTGGCGGAACCACCATCCAGCCAAGCCGCCAACCGGTCATCAGAAAACTCTTGGAAAAACTGTGGACGACGATCAGCCGATCGTCGTACATCGCGCGATCCAGAAAGCTCGGCGCCGCAGCCCGTTCAGGCAACAATGCGTCTCCTGCCGGACCGAAAAAGACCCGCTCGTAGACTTCATCGGCAACGATCCAGGTGCCGGTGCGCCGGCAATGGGTCAGGATCTGTTCCTGCTGCGCGGCCGACAGCGTCCAGCCGGTCGGATTGTTCGGTGCATTCAGCAGCAGCACCCGGGTCTGCGGGCCAATCTGTTCGAGCAGCGCCGGCACGTCCAGCATCCAGCCGGCATCGGCGTCGAATCGAAGCGAGATCCGCTTGACCTGCCCGCCGAGAATGCTGGCTTGCGCGGTCAGGTTGGGCCACAGCGGCACCACCGCGATCACCTCGTCGCCAGAGTCGACGATCGCCTGCAGGCCGATCATCAAGGCATTGACACCCCCCGAGCAGACCGCGATCCGGTCAGCAGTGACCGGCAGATGCAGCGTCGACATGTAGGCCGCGATCGACTCGCGCAATTCAGGCAGGCCGAGATTGGCTGAATAGAAGGTCTCGCCGGCGTGGATCGAATCGGCGGCGGCCCGGCGGATCGGCTCCGGGGTCACCTCGTCGCTCTCGCCAAACCAGAACGGCAGCAGATCGGAACGGCCAATGCCCGAATCCGCGACTTCGCGAATCTTCGATCCGGGCAACTGATCGATCAACTTGCGTGAGGTGGGTGTCATGCGGATATTTTCGGATCGGAAGGCGTAAATGCAGGCGGGACCGTACCGCGTTGCATAGCGGTGATGTCGGCCTGGCCCACATCGACCAGCGCCCAACGCGGCTTGACATCGAAATGCGGCTCGGCCTGTACCTGCGCAATGCCGCGTTGAATGCGCATCGCCGCGGCCAACGCGATCATCGCTCCATTGTCGGTGCACAACGCAAGTTCGGGATAGTGAACCACGGCTGAACGTCGCGCTGCGGCGGCGTCGAGCTGGTGGCGCAGCAGCCGGTTGGCACCGACCCCGCCGGCGACGACGATTCGGCGTAGACCGGATTGCTCGAGCGCCGCCATCGACTTTGCAACCAGCACGTCGACGATGGCCTGCTGGGTTGCTGCGGCCAGATCGGCGCGCTGGGTGTCGGTGATGCCGGGGCCGAGTTTGATTGCCTGGGTTCGCACGGCGGTTTTCAGTCCGGCAAACGAGAAATCCAGTGTGCCGCTGCGCAACAGCGGACGCGGCAGTTCGAAAGCAGTGGCCCTGCCCTGCTCGGCCAGCTTGGCGAGCTCCGGCCCGCCGGGGTAGGGCAGACCCAGCAGTTTGGCCGATTTGTCAAAGGCCTCGCCCGCCGCATCGTCGATGGTTTCACCGAGCAGGCGGTAGCGTCCGACGTCGTCGACCTGCATCAGCTGCGTATGCCCGCCAGAAACGAGCAACGCGACGAAAGGAAATTGCGGCGGATCGGCTGACAGGAAGGGCGACAACAGGTGTCCTTCGAGGTGATGGATGCCCAGCAATGGACGATCGAGCGCAGTGGCCAGCGCGCAGGCCACGCCGGCTCCCACCAGCAATGCCCCAGCCAATCCCGGACCACGGGAATAGGCGATCAGATCGATATCGGTCAGGGCGGCGCCCGCATCAGCCAAAACGGCGCGCGTCAGCGGCAAGACTCGACGGATGTGGTCGCGCGAAGCCAGCTCGGGCACCACCCCGCCATAGGCACGGTGCATGTCGATCTGGCTGTGCAAGGCCTGCGCCCGCAGACGCAGCCGGTCGGCATCGACTTCAATCAGCGCGACGCCGGTTTCATCACAGGAAGATTCGATGCCCAGCACATTCATCCAGCGAGTGTATTCGGCGGTATTCGGTCTGTCGCAAACCGGCTTGCAGCGCTTGGACTGACATTGATGGCGCGAATGTTGCAGATCGGATGCAATGGCAATGCTCCCCAACCTGCGAATCGTCGTCGTCGCGCCTGATCTGAGAAATCTGGATTTTTCCGATCCCGCGCAATCCGTCGATGAACTCGCTCGTTCGCGGAAACTGCGCATCGGCCTGCTTCGAGGGTGGCTACGACATTGTTGCGGTATTGCCGGCCGACACTTTCTTGCCACATCGCCTGACACAAATCGACCGCGACCTGATCATCATCGATGCCGAGAGTCAGGCTCGCGACACCCTCGAACATGTCGTGCTCGCAACGCGCGAGGCCAAGCGCCCCATCGTGTTGTTCACCGACGACGCCGACACCACCCATGTGCGTGCTGCCATCGCCGCCGGCGTCACTGCCTACGTGGTGGCCGGGCTCGATGCCCGACGGGTGCGTCCGGTGCTCGACGTCGCGATGGCGCGCTTCAAGCACGAACAATCGACGCGCCAGCAGCTGGCCGAGGCGCGCTTGCAATTGTCGGAACGCAAATTGATCGATCAAGCCAAGGGAATCTTGATGAGGCGCTGATGATGGCCGACCGCATCATCCCGCTGCAGATCGGCCCCGGCGCCAAACTTGGACCGTCTTACACCGTCGACATCGAGCGGCCGCGCGGTCGCCGTGAGATGAACCACGACCCACGCTTCCAGCAATTGCACGGTGAGATAACGCGACACCTGCTTCAGATGTCGCACCACCGCGATGCCAGCGCAGGCGCCGAGATCATCCGGCTCCAGGTGCTGACGCGCGTGCGGTCGACCAGGAGGAATCGAAGACGCTGGCTTCGATGATGGGCCTGCGGCACGCCAGCACGACCGAGCTCGTCGAGCAAGAAATCCGCTCGGCACGCGCCCGCCCGCGTGTGCAGATCGATCAGGCGGCGCCTCAGCGCCTCAGCGGCGACTCACTGACACGCTGGGACTTGCAGGAGGTGCTGATGGAAGTCTGGGCCCGCAGCCGCGTGACAGCCATCATGGTCACCCACGATGTCGACGAGGCGATCCTGCTCGCCGACCGCGTCGTGATGATGGGCAACGGCCTGCGCGCCAAGATCGGCCGTGTGATGGACGTGCCCCTGGAACGGCCACGCAGTCGCGAGACCTTGCTGAACCACTCGCGCTACTACGAGTTGCGTGAGGAACTGATCGGATTTCTGGAAGATTGCGGTCGTCAGCATTGATGCGTTTGCGGGTGATGCGGTGAGCCGCCGATCCGTTTTGCAGCGTGAGAGCGCGGGTCGGGGTGGGCTGCCCTGTTCTGCTCCATGTCCCCCGGCGCCTGCCTGAACGGCGGCG
>JBBRID010000370.1:0-4351 GCA_038221635.1 Burkholderiales bacterium | reverse complement strand
GTGATTTTGTCGAAATGACGTGCCAGTCGTCCGAGTTTTTCGACGATGTAGTCACGTAGGGCGTCGGTCACATCCAGTTGATGTCCACTGATGTTGACTTGCATACCGCTTCTCCTTGTTGCCGTGTGTAAGAGACCAGCTGACGGTTTTACCGCCTAAACACGTTGGCGTGGAATGGTCTCGCCGCTACAGCAATCGCTTGCGTTCACTGGACGGCAAAATGCCTAAGGATTCGCGGTATTTAGCGACTGTGCGACGGGCCACCTGAATGCCCTGTGCCTCCAGTAAACCAGCGATCTTGCTGTCACTCAACGGCTTTTTCGCATTTTCCACGGCCACCAGTTTTTTGATGATGGCGCGGATCGCGGTGGAAGAACATTCGCCCCCCTCAGTGGTGCTGACGTGGCTGGAAAAGAAATATTTCAGCTCGTAAATGCCGCGCGGGGTGTGCATGAATTTCTGCGTGGTAACCCGTGAGATGGTCGACTCGTGCATGCCTACCGCTTCGGCAATATCGTGCAGCACCAGCGGCTTCATGGCCTCGTCGCCGTACTCGAGAAAGCCGCGCTGATGCTCGACAATCTGGGTGGCCACCTTCATTAGAGTTTCGTTGCGGCTTTGCAGGCTCTTGATAAACCAGCGCGCTTCTTGCAGTTGGTTGCGCATAAAGGTGTTGTCGGCGCTGGAGTCGGCGCGCTTCACAAACCCGGCATACTGCGGGTTGACGCGCAGGCGCGGCATGGCTTCCTGATTGAGTTCCACCAGCCAGCGTTCATTGTGCTTGCGCACCACCACGTCGGGCACCACGTACTCCGGCTCGCTCGATTCGATCTGCGAGCCTGGGCGCGGATTGAGACTCTGGATCAGGCCGACCACTTGGCGCAGTTGCTCTTCTTTGAGCTTCATGCGGCGCAATAACTGGCTGTAGTCGTGGCTGCCCAGCAGGTCCAGGTAATCCGCGCACAGACGCTTGGCCTCGCTCAGCCAGAGGGTCTTGGCGGGTAGTTGGCGCAGTTGCAACAGCAGGCACTCGCGCAGGTCGCGGGCGGCGACGCCGGCGGGCTCGAACTGCTGGATGCGGTGCAGCACCGCTTGCACTTCGTCCAGCTCGATATCCAGTTCCGGGTCGAAGGCTTGCAGCACGTCGTCCAGCGTCTCGTCCAGGTAGCCCTGGTTGTTGATGCAGTCGATCAGGGTGACGGCGATCAGCCGGTCTTTGTCGGACATCGAGGCCAGGTTCAGCTGCCAGAGCAGGTGGCTGTGCAGGCTGGTGCCGGCCGAGGTGCGGGTGGTGAAGTCCCACTCGTCATCATCGTTGCTCGGCAAGCTGCTGCTGGAGCTGCTTTGATAGACATCGTCCCAGGCGGTGTCAACGGGCAACTCGGGGGCGTTGCGCTCGTTCCAGTCACCGTCTTCGAGGTTGTCGACCGTGGGCGCCGCGGGCTCCTGATAACTGGTTTCCTGGTAGCTCTCTTCTTGGTTGGGCGCCGGCACGGGGTCCGCGCTGCCATCGGCGGCAGGCGGCTCGCTGGCGTCAAAGTCGTCGCCGTCTTCCTGGCGCTCGAGCATAGGATTGGATTCCAGAGCCTCCTGGATCTCTTGTTGCAGATCCAGGGTCGACAATTGGAGCAGGCGAATGGCCTGTTGCAGCTGAGGTGTCATCGTCAGCTGCTGACCCATTTTCAGGACGAGCGATGGTTTCATGGCTGGGGCGTGCACCTTATTTTGCCGACGCGCTTGCGTCATCCACGACAGGCCGCGCAAGCGCCACCAGGAAGCAAGTTATATGCCTGACATTGAAGAGTTTGTCTGGAATTTGCAACGTCCCCACACCGAAAAAAGTGTGGGGTTTACAGGCGAAATTCGTGGCCCAGGTAAACCTCTTTGACTAATTGGTTGGCCAGAATGCTTTCGGCATCGCCTTCTGCTATGAGTTGACCATCACTGACGATGTACGCGGTTTCGCAGATATCCAGGGTTTCACGCACATTGTGATCGGTGATCAGCACCCCGATACCCTTAGCCTTGAGATGATAGATGATCTGTTTGATGTCGCCGACCGAGATGGGGTCGACGCCGGCAAAGGGTTCATCGAGCAAAATGAATTTTGGCGCAGTGGCCAGGGCGCGGGCAATTTCCACGCGCCGCCGCTCGCCGCCAGAGAGACTCATGCCGAGGTTGTCGCGGATATGACTGATGTGAAATTCCTGCAGCAGGGCCTCCAGGGCCGCTTGCCGGCCGGTGCGATCAAGATCCTTGCGGGTTTCCAGAATCGCCAGAATATTGTTGGCCACACTGAGCTTTCTGAAGATCGAAGCTTCTTGCGGTAGGTAGCCGATGCCGGCGCGTGCGCGACCGTGCATGGGCTTATGGCTGATGTCTAGGTCGTCGATCAGCACCCGACCCTGATCGGCGCCGATCAGACCGACGATCATGTAGAAACAGGTGGTCTTGCCAGCCCCGTTGGGGCCCAGTAAACCAACGATTTGTCCGCTTTCGATCGACAGGCTGACATCACGCACGACCTGGCGGCCCTTGTAGCTCTTGGCCAGGTGCTGGGCTTTGAGAGTGGCCATCAGGGTTGCTCAGCGGCTTTTTTCTGGGGTTGGATCACCATGTCGATGCGTGGTCGCGGTGTAGTCACCTTGGTGCCGGTGGCGCGGCCGGCGTTGACGATCTGGCGCTGGGTGTCATAAATAATTTTCTCCCCCTCGAACGTATTGCCTTCCTGCACCACCTTGGCTTGGTCGATCAGGACGATGCGCTCGTTGCTAGTGAAATATTGAATGGTCAGCCCATAAGCCTTGACGATCTGCTTGTCTGGCGCGGGTTTCTGTTCGTAGTACGCAGGCCGACCGACCGAGGTGAACACGTCGATAGCGCCGTCCGGGGTCTGCGTGATGGTCACCGTATCGCCGGTGATTTTCAGCGTGCCCTGGGTGACCACTACGCCACCGCGATACACAGCAACGCCTTGCTTGTCGTCCAGTTCGGCGCTATCGGCTTGCACGCGGATCGGTTGTTCACTATCGCTGGGCAACGCCCAGGCGCCCAGGCTGGCGAGCGCGGCGCTCAAACCAAGCAGAAAAGGGATGAGTGACAAAGGGTTAACGAACCTCATGCTGGCCTCTTACGTTGGAGAGCAGGAGCATCCTGCCATCATTCAAATACGCCTTCATGCCCACGGCGGTGGTGACCCCGTTGGCTGCCTCGATTCTAACGGCTTGCTCGGTCTGCGCATATTGCTTCTGTGGGAATACGGTCATGCGCGTGCTGGTGATAATGGTTGGGCGACCCTTGGCATCGGTCCGCGCCACCCGCACCGAGTCAATCAGTTCGACCTCGGTGCCGGCGGGCGAGACTTCACCGCGTTCGCTCTGGATATGCCAGGGCAGCGGCGTGCCACGGTACAGCTGTAGATCGGGTTTGGTCAGTAAGGTCACGTCGCGGGCACTCAGGTGCTCTAGCTTGTCGGCGGTCATGGTGTAGTGCCGTTTGCCATCGACCTGATATTGCACGGTGTCGGCGTTGGTCACATAGAAGTCGATGGCCGTGTCGGCGTCCACTCTGGGCGAGGTGTCCATAAAACTTTCCGGGCGGATATTCCAGTAGCCAATAGCCGCCAGCAGGGCTGCCAGCAAGGTGAGCAACAGGCTCAGTCGTAAGGTGCTCACTAATAGTTGCCCTATAAATAAGCGGCTTGGGCGGCGTCGAGGCTGCCTTGGGCACGCATGATCAGTTCACAAAATTCCCGTGCGGCGCCTTCACCGCCGCGGGCCTGGGTCACCCCATGGGCATGCTGGCGGACAAAGCTATCGGCGCTGGCCACTGCCATGCCCAAGCCTACTCGGCGGATCACCGGCAAGTCAGGCAGGTCGTCGCCGAGAAAGGCGACCTCTGAATAGTTGAGGTTAAGTTTGGCCAGCAGTTCGTCGAGCACCACCAACTTATCTTCACGGCCCTGATACAAGTGCTGAATACCGAGATTCTGCGCGCGGCGTTCGACCACCGGAGTACTGCGGCCGCTGATGATGGCGGTGCGCACGCCGGAGGCGATCAGCATCTTGATGCCCTGCCCATCCAGGGTGTTGAAGGACTTGAACTCGCCGCCGTCGCTGAGAAAATACAGACGGCCATCGGTCAACACACCGTCTACGTCGAAGATCGCCAGCTTGATTGCCTGGGCGCGTTGCTGCAGGTCGAGGAGGGGCGTCGGGCTGTTCATTTAGATCACTCCGGCGCGTAACAGGTCGTGCATATTCAGAGCGCCGACCGGGCGATCCTGCTCGTCGACCACCACCAGGGCGCTGATCTTGTGGTCTTCCATGATCTTCAAGGCCTCGGCGGCCAG
>JBBRID010000369.1:0-4359 GCA_038221635.1 Burkholderiales bacterium | reverse complement strand
GGCGCTTGCCGCCTGCGCTCTGGTCGCCCTGTTTAGTCGCGGCAGGCCGGCTATGCCGTTGTCGCGCCACCAGATCAGCGCCAGGGCCAACAACAAGGTGCCGCCGTGGGCGATCAGCAGGGTACTGCCCAGGCCGAATCTGCCGCTGTCGACCCAGGCCTTGGTCAGGTTGATCACGTTGTAGTAGACGACGAAACTCAACAGCGCAAACATCAGGTTCCAGTTGCTGGCGCGCCGCGGGTTGGCGTAGGAAAGCCCGATGCCTAGCAAGACCATGTTGGCCGCGCCGAGCAGCAGGCCCAGCCGCCAAGCCAGCTCACCCTTGAAGGCTGGCGTGGGCGTGCGCAGCAATTCCATCGTGCTGCGTGCTTTGGGCGGCAACTGGCGATCACTGATCGTGATTCGCTCGCCAGCCCCTGCCGAGTACGACTCGAACCGTGAAATTGTCTTCTCGCCGCTCTTGAGGTTGATTTCGTTGCGCTGGCCACTTTGCAGGACCAGTAGCCGTTCGGCGCCGCGCAACTCGATCTGCCCGCGCATTGCCGTCGTTACCGATTCGACGTTGTCGGTGTTGTTGAGAATGAAGACGTTGTGGCCGATCGTGCTGTCCGGTGAATCGCGGTCGATGAAGAAGGTGCGCCGTCCATCCTTCGAACTCTGGAAGGTGCCAGGCGCGATCCGCGACAGATCGGATCGGCCTTCGAAGCGGGCCTGTAGATCCACCGCCCGCTGGTTGACCCACGGCCAGACGAACAACGCGAGGGATCCGACCACCAGCAACACCGGCCAGGTGGTGCGCAAGACCGGTGCTACGAAGCGCACCAACCCGGCGCCACTGGCAAACCAGATCGCCATTTCGCTGTCGCGGTACATGCGCCCGAGGGTCGCGACGATGGCGATGAACAATGACAGTGCCAGGATCGTCGAAAAATGTCCGAGCGCCGAGTAGGCGAGCAGCAGCACCACGTCCTGCGGCGAGACCCGGCCGAGGGCGGCCTGGCCCAGCGTGCGGATCAGCATCATCGTCAGGACGATGGTCAGAATGACGACCAGCGTCGCGCCGAAACTGCGGGTCAGGTCGCGACGCAATGTGGAATCGAATAACATCGTTGATTGCTTGATCCAACAGACATTATGGACTTCAAACACCTGATCGCCGCCCCGGCCACTCTCTCTTCCATCGCTGCAGATGCGCTCGTCGTCGTGATAGGCACCGAGCAGCGCGACGCCGCACTCGACCCAGCCATTGGATCTCTGATCGACGATGCCGTCAACGCCGGTGATTTGCAGTTGAAGGCCGGGCGGGGCGTGTTGTTGCATCGTCCCGTCGGCGTCAAGGCTCGGCGGCTGGTCGTTGTCGTCGCGGCATCGCCGGACGGTGCCAAGGCCTTCAAGGCGGCGCTGGCACATGGTTTGTCGATGCTGAAAAACACCGGCGCCAGGCACATCGCTGTGGCGGTCGCCACGTCGACGGCCTCCGGCCAGACCCATGCCGAGGCGCTGACCTCCGCGGCAGGCGATGCGGCCTATCTATATCGGCAGACCAAGCCGAGTGCCAGTCCGGCCACGCAATGGCAGAAGTTCACCCTGGTCTGCGAGAAACCCGCGCTGCGCGAAGTTCAATTTGGCCTGCAGCGGGGCAGTGCCGTTGCAGCGGGTGTCGAGATGGCGCGCGAATTTGCCAATTTGCCAGCCAACCATTGCACCCCGAGCTTCCTCGGCGAGCAGGCGCGCCGGCTCGGCAAGACTTATGGACTGAACGTGCAGGTGCTCGATCGCAAGGCGGTCGAGAAACTCGGAATGGGTGCTTTCATTGCCGTGGCTCAAGGGTCGGCCGAACCGCTGCGCTTCATCGTCATGCGTTACGACGGGGCTGCCAAAACGGTGGCACCGGTGGTGCTGGTCGGCAAGGGCATCACCTTCGACACCGGTGGCATCTCGATCAAGCCCTCGGCCGAAATGGACGAGATGAAATACGACATGGGTGGTGCCGCCAGCGTATTTGGCACGATGCGTGCAATTGCCGAGCTCAAGCCCAAGCTGAATCTGGTTTGTCTGATTCCGAGTTGCGACAACATGCCCAGCGGCTCGGCCGTCAAGCCGGGCGATGTCGTCACCAGCATGTCAGGGCAGACCATCGAAATCCTCAATACCGATGCCGAAGGTCGCTTGATCCTGTGTGATGCGCTGACCTACGCCGAGCGCCTGAAACCCGAGGTTGTCGTCGACATCGCGACCCTGACCGGCGCCTGCGTGATCGCACTTGGCCACCATCACAGCGGCTTGTTCACAGCCGACGACGCGATTGCCGAGGACATGCTGGCCGCCAGCCGCGAAGCCCTCGACCCGTGCTGGCGCATGCCGCTGGATGACGAATACGATGAGGCGCTGAAAAGCAACTTTGCCGATGTTGCCAACGTCGGTGGTCGCGCCGGTGGTGCGATCACCGCGGCGCGATTTCTGGCCCGCTTCACCGGCAAATACCGCTGGGCTCACCTGGACATCGCCGGCACAGCGTGGAAATCGGGCCCGGCCAAGGGTGGGACGGGTCGACCGGTGCCGCTGCTGACTCATTTCGTGTTGGCGCAAGGGCGTTGACACGGGCGCCAGGCGCTGCATGACCGACGTCGAATTCCATTTCAACGTTGCCGATCGCCTGGCTTACGGCTGCCGCCTGTTGCGCAAGGCCAGTCGCAAGCGCATTGGCGTTGCAGTGACCGCGCCCGTTGCAACGCTCGACGCGTTCGACCGAATGCTGTGGAACTTCGCCGACACCGATTTCGTTGCACACATTCGCGTCCGTACTGCTTCCGCGGTGCCACCGCACCTGGAGAACACACCGATCTGGCTGGTCGAGCGCAGCGAAGACGGCGAGCACCTGCCGGTGCTGCTCAATCTTGGCGATCAGCCAGCGGATGGGTTTGGCAGCTTCGAACGGCTGATCGAGATCGTCAGCACCGACCCGACCGAGCGTGACGCTGGCCGCCAGCGGTGGCGCCATTACGCAAGCCGCGGCTACTCGATTACCCGCCATGAGGTAACGGTATGAAACCGGCGAGGGCGGCAGCGGCGCCTCGTGCATTCGGCTGCATTTGTCACGTTCGTTTCGTAGGCGTCTTGCGATGACCCGCTCGAAACCGCCTGAGCGCGTACCGACTTTGACCGAGGTTCTCGATCCGACCGCGGCAGCGGCCGCTATCGAAGTGTCCTCACAGACAATCTTCGAGCCGCCAGGGCAACCCGCCGCTCCGGCCATTGCGCGTGACTCGACGCTTTCGGTAGCCGATGACAACATAGCAGTTGCCCAGGCCATTGCTGCCGATCTTCAGGCGCATATCGATCGCGTGCTCGATGCTCGGATTCGCGCGGCGATCGAGCCGGTATTGCAGCAAACTGTTACCCGGGTGCTCGAAGAGACTCGGCGCGAGCTGGCATCGACCTTGCGTGATGGGATGGCCCGGGCACTGGCTCAGCAACACGCACGTCATCGAAAACAGCCGTAGCGGCGTTTGGCATCTCGGGGGAACGCAATATGGCCGATTGGGAGCGGCCGGATTTATCGCTTCACCCTGGGGAATACCGAGGGTGTTCGTGCCTGAAACTGGGGTAAATTGCCGCTCCTTGGGGCGCCTGGCGTCTCATCCCTTTATTCAACATCTCGTTTTTTCACGCTCTGGAGGTTTGCATGCAAGTCAGATTCAATGTGGTGATGGGTGCGGTATTCGTGATGGCAGCCGCTGGCGCATCGGCACAGGACCTGGTCGTCAAGATTGGCCATGTAGCCCCGACCAGCGGCGCGATTGCCCACTTGGGCAAGGACAACGAGAACGGCGCCCGCATGGCGATCGACGAACTCAACGCCAAGGGCGTGATGATCGGCGGCAAGAAAGCGAAGTTCGAATTGCTGGCCGAAGACGACGCCGGCGATCCGAAGCAGGGCACTGCCGCCGCGCAGAAGCTGGTTGACTCGAAAGTCAACGGCGTGTTCGGTCACCTGAATTCGGGTACCTCGATTCCGGCTTCGAAGATTTACAGTGATGCCGGCATTCCGCAGATCTCGCCTTCGGCCACCAACCCGAAATTCACCCGCAATGGCTACAAGACGACGTTTCGCGTGGTTGCCGACGACGTGCATCTCGGTGGAACGCTCGGCCGTTATGCGGTCAAGGATATGAAAGGAAAGTCAGTCGCCGTCGTTGATGACCGCACCGCTTATGGCCAGGGTGTTGCCGAAGAATTCTCGAAGGCCGTCAAGGCCGCCGGCGGCAAGGTTGTCGATACGCAGTTCACGACCGACAAGGCAACCGATTTCACCGCCATCCTGACCGCCATCAAGTCGAAGAAGCCCGATATCGTCTT
>JBBRID010000368.1:0-4364 GCA_038221635.1 Burkholderiales bacterium | reverse complement strand
GTGACGTCGTGATCGCCGAGCCGAAAGCGCTGATCGGGTTTGCCGGACCGCGCGTGATCGAGAACACGGTTCGCGAGAAGTTGCCCGAAGGCTTCCAGCGCGCCGAGTTTTTGCTGGGCACCGGTGCGATCGACATGATCGTCGACCGTCGCGAACTCCGCGCGAAGATTGCTCGGCAGATTGCGATGCTGCAGCGATTGAGCGCAGACGCCGTAGCCTGAGCGTGCGCGTGTCGAAAACGCTCGAGCAATGGCTGGCCCATTGCGACACCTTGCATGTCGTGTCGATGGACCTGTCGCTCGAGCGCACGGTCGAGGTCAGCCATCGGCTCGGCATCGATTTTCAGGTGCCACTGATCAGCGTAGCGGGGACCAACGGCAAGGGTTCGACCTGCGCGATGCTGGAGGCAATTGCGCTGCAGGCGGGTTATCGCGTCGGTGTCTATCAGAAGCCCGAGTTGGTGTTCTTCGAGGAGCGTTGCCGGCTCGGAGGGCAGGCGGTGGCGGCCGAACAACTGCTGCCACACTTCGAAGCCGTCGAGCAAGCGCGTGGCGAGATCACGCTCACCAAATTTGAATTCACGACGCTGGTGATAACCCGCCTGCTGGCCGCCAGCGAGCTCGATCTCGTGATCCTCGAAGTCGGCCTGGGCGGCCGCTTCGACGCAGTCAATGCCTTCGACGCTGATTGCGCGGTGATCACCAGCATCGCGCTCGATCACATGGAGTTTCTGGGCCCTGATCGAGAGTCCATCGGGTTCGAGAAGGCGCACATCATGCGGCCCGGCCGTCCGGCCATCGTTTGCGACCCGGTGCCGCCCGACAGCGTGATCGAGCATGCAACGTCGATTGGTGCCGACCTGTGGTTGGTCGGACGCGATTTCAGTACCCAGGGCGATCAGCAGCAATGGTCCTGGGCCGGGCGCAAACAACGTTTCAACGGAATGGCCTACCCGGCATTGCGTGGTGCCAACCAGCTGCTCAATGCCGCTGGCGCGCTGGCGGCGTTCGAGTCATTGCGCGATCGCTTGCCGATCACCGCACAGGCGGTTCGCAACGGCCTCGCGCTGGTCGAGTTGCCGGGGCGTTTCCAGATCGTTCCGGGCCAGCCGACCCTGGTGCTCGATGTGGCACACAACCCGCACGCGGTTGCCACGCTGGTGCACAACCTCGACCAGATGGGTTTTTTCCCTCGCACACACGTGGTCTTCGGTGTGATGGCCGACAAGGACATCGCTGCAATGATGACCCGGCTGGCGCCGCTGGTCGACAACTGGTTTTTTACCGATCTGCCGAGTGCCCGTGCATCGAGTGCGCCGGCCTTGGCTGCGCTGCACGGCAGCCTGCAATTGGGCGGGCCCGGGCCGGTCGGGGTTTTCTGCCACACCGACCCGCAGCAGGCCATCGACGCGGCGATCGCCGCCGCAAGCTCGGCTGATAGAATCGTTGTGCTCGGATCCTTCCTGACGCTGGGAGGAATTCTGCGCAACGGCCTGCCCAGACTCTCGGCAAAACACATCGGCTGAAGATCGCCGAAGCACCGGCCCGGCTTCGGCAGGCGGGCGACCTGCCGAGCGCCGTTCGCAACCTCGAACCCACCTGGAATCGGCACCGAATGGGCCTGTTTTCGTCACTTTTCTCGCGTTCCGAAACCGCCGACGAGTCGGTAGCCGATCAGGATTCCGGCGACAGCGTTGCGCGCGCGCGCAGCCGCGCACGCCAGCGTCTGCTCGGAGCGGTCGTGCTGGTCGGTATCGGCATCATCGGCTTTCCGCTGCTGTTCGAGACCCAGCCGCGGCCGATCCCAGTCGACGTGCCGATTGAAATTCCGGCCCGCGATGGTATTGCCCCATTGAAGTTGCCTGGAGCGAAAGACGGCCAGGCTACGGTTGGCGCTGTTGAAAAAGGGCCCGTCGAGAAGGCCGCCACCAAGCCTGAGTTGATCATCACCGAAACCGCTGCAGAAGCCGGATCGGCGGTCGCCACCGGCAAGCCTGCGGCACCAGCGGACAAACCGCAGACCGAAGTGGCGGAGCGTGCCGCCGAAAAACCGCCTGAGCAAGTTGCTGAGAAGGTCGCTGAAAAAGTTGCGGAGAAGCCACCCGCAATGTCCACCGACAAGCCTGCGGAGAAGCCGCCCGAATCAAAAGCCGCTGCCTTGGCCGAGGCTGCACGCGCCAGGGCACTGCTGGAGGGCAAGGTGGCACCCAAGGATGCTGCTGAAGCCACGCGTTACATCGTACAGATCGGCGCCTTTGCCGATCCATCGCTGGCGCGTGCGACACGCTTGAAGGTCGAGCGCCTCGGGTTGGTCACCTACACCCACGTTGCGAAGACGCCGGACGGCGAGCGGACCCGAGTGCGCGTCGGGCCTGTGGCCAGCCGGGCCGAGGCCGAAAAGATCGCCTCGAAGATCAAGGCCGCCGGTCTGCCGACGGCGATCCTGACCCTGTAAAAGACGCGTGTCGATCTCGGATTTTCTCGGCGGGGCGAACGTCGTCGATGCCGCGCTGCTGGCAGCGCTGCTGATTTCGGTGCTGCTCGGCGCCTTGCGCGGGCTGGTGTTCGAGGTGATGTCGCTGGCGGGCTGGCTGGTCGCCTATGCAACCGCCTACATCTATGCGCCGCGGCTGCCACCGTTGTGGTCGCCGCAAACCTTGCCTGTCGATTCCGCTGCCGGGGGCGCGGTGATGCCGCTGGTCTCGTTCGGTCTTGTTTTTGCCGGCGTGCTGATCGCCTGGAACCTGCTGTCGCACCTGATCAGGCTGCTCGTGCGCGCAACGCCGCTGAGTGGCATCGACCGCATACTCGGCTGCATCTTCGGATGCGCGCGCGGTGTCTTGCTGTTGATGGCGGTTGCCGTGATCGTTGCACTGACACCGTGGGCCAAGGCGGCGGCTTGGCAGGAATCGAGCATCGTGCCCCGCCTCAATGAGGCCATCGTGTCGATCAAGCCATTGCTGCCACCCGGCCTTCACCGATGGATGCCACGTTGATCTGCGCAGTCGCGAGACAATAGAGCCTCCAACCTAGGATCCTTCCATGTGTGGCATCGTCGGAGTCATCTCCAAATCGCCGGTCAACCAGTTGATCTATGACGCGCTGCTGCTGTTGCAACACCGTGGTCAGGATGCGGCGGGGATCGTCACGATGCAGGGAACGAAATGTTTCATGCACAAGGCGCGCGGCATGGTCCGTGATGTCTTTCGCACCCGCAACATGCGCGCGCTGCCCGGTGTCGTCGGGCTCGGTCAGGTGCGTTATCCGACGGCCGGAAACTCGTACAGCGAAGAAGAGGCCCAGCCGTTCTACGTCAACGCACCGTTCGGCATCGTGCTGGTGCACAACGGCAACCTGACCAACGCACCGGCGCTGCGCGGCGAGCTGGAAAAGATCGACCGTCGCCACATCAACACCGACAGCGATACCGAGGTGCTGATCAACGTGCTCGCGCACGAGCTGCAGCGCACCGTCACCGGGGAGGCGCTGACGCCCGCGGCAATCTTCTCGGCAGTATCGGCCGTCCACCGCCGCATCAAGGGTTCGTATGCGGTGATCGCGCTGATTGCCGGCCACGGCTTGCTGGCCTTCCGCGACCCGTTCGGAATCCGGCCTTTGTGTTTCGGTGATACGACCACCGCCGATGGCGTCGCGGTGATGGTGGCCAGCGAGTCGGTCGCACTCGAGGGAACCGGCCACGTGATGAAGCGCGATGTCGCGCCGGGCGAGGCCATCTTCATCGATCTTGATGGGCAGGTTCACAGCCGCCAGTGCGCCAGCAATCCGTCGCTGCACCCGTGCATGTTCGAATTCGTCTACCTGGCCCGCCCGGATTCGGTGATGGACGGGATTTCGGTCTATCAGGCGCGCCTGAACATGGGACAGACGCTGGCCCAGCGGCTGATCTCGACGATCCGGCCGAAGGACATCGACGTCGTGATTCCGATCCCTGAGTCGAGCCGTCCTTCGGCGATGCAGCTGGCGCAGAAGATCGGCCGGCCGTATCGTGAAGGTTTCGTGAAGAACCGCTATGTCGGCCGCACATTCATCATGCCCGGGCAGAGCATGCGCAAGAAATCGGTGCGCCAGAAACTCAATGCGATCGCCAGCGAGTTCAAGGATCGCAACGTGTTGCTGGTCGATGATTCGATTGTTCGTGGCACCACCAGCAAGGAGATCGTGCAGATGGCCCGCGAGGCCGGTGCGCGCAAAGTCTATCTGGCTTCGGCCGCACCGCCTGTGCGCTTTCCGAATGTCTATGGCATCGACATGCCGACCGCCAGCGAACTGGTGGCTCATGGGCGCAGCACCGAGGAGATCCGTGCATTCATTGGCGCCGATGCCCTGATCTATCAGGATATCGAC
>JBBRID010000367.1:0-4364 GCA_038221635.1 Burkholderiales bacterium | reverse complement strand
GTCCACGCCTGTTCCATTTCGACTGCGCCGGCAGTCGCGGCGAGGAATGCCGCATCGCGCTTCACCTTGCCGGCATCGATTTCGAGGACGTGCGCGTCAAGAGCGCCGATTGGCCCGCGATAAGGCCGACATGCCGCTCGGCGCCATGCCCGTGCTAGAGATCCCCGGGCAAGGCCCTGAGCGCAACTTGCCCAACACGTTCCTGTCGTGTCGCCCAGCGTCACGTTGCAGGCTGGAGGGCCAGGGAATATCGGCGCTGATCCGACTGCAGAACGGACCCGTTTCCTACAAAGTCCGGCAACGTCGCTCCCTACGATGGCATGCACTCGCAATCAACAAAAGGATCCAGCCATGACAGACCAATCGAAGATGACCATCGACACCCTCAACGACCTGATCGAAACCAGCAAGGACGGCGAGTACGGCTTCAAGGCCAGCTCCGAACAGGCCAAGTCGCCCGAGCTGAAGTCGATGCTGGCATCGCGTGCGAGCGAATGCCGGTCAGCCGCGCAGGAACTGCAGGCGCTGGTCGTGCGGATGGGAGGCAAGGCCGATGACGACGGAACCATGCTCGGCGCACTGCACCGCGGCTGGGTTTCGGTCAAGACTACGCTGACCTCGCATGACGACCTCGCCGTTCTGGAAGAATGCGAGCGCGGCGAGGACTCGGCCCTCGAGAGCTACCGCGACGCCATCAAGAAGGAACTGACCCCGGAGGCGCGCACCCTGGTCGACCACCAATACACGGGCGCCAAGCGCAACCACGACGAAATCCGCCGCCGCCGTGACGCTCTCAAAGTGAAGAGCTGATCGCCTGCTAACTAACGATCGCCCACAATCCGCCGGATGTCAGGTCCGGCGGATTTTTTGCGTCCGGTAAGGGCGGCTGCTGCCAGCTCGTAGCGGCGATCCAAAAGCCTTCTTGCTCTCAGAATTGCTTCAGGTGAATCGGTCAGACGCGCTCATCCGTGCTGAGCGAGTTGCTGCTGCATCCTGATCTGTCGCTGCACGTGCGTGAACTGGCGCGGCTGACGGGCGCGTCGCCCGGCTCGCTGCATCGAGAACTGCGTGCCTGGCTGATCTGGGCCTGCTGCTGCGGCAGGAGGTCGGGCGCCCGTGCGTTTCGCCGCTGGCCATTGATGCTGCCTACAAAGCCATCATGCAGTGCGCGATGGTGGGTTGATGGCGCATGGCTACCGCACGTCGACCAATACTCAAGGCCATCATCAGACCATGCTCCATTCGCTGGACCACAGACACTCGGTGTGAGCAGAGCAACATGGATCTTCATGGATTCACTGCGCAAGAAGCGCAATCTCAGCGACGATTCGGGCGACCTGATCGAACCCTCTGCAGTGAAGACCTGCATCGACCAAGCGGACGCGCTGCTGAGCTCTACGCAAAGGTGGCTCGAACGGCATCGGCCCGATCTGATGCCAGCGAAAAAATGAACACGTCCACGCCGTTCTACTTCTCGGTCGCCATCAAGCTGTACCGACCATTGGTAAGCTGGTAGGTCCGCTCGGAAGGCGGTTTCGATTTGCGGTTGGTCACGACCAACACACCGCTGAAGGTGCCGGTGGCGCGTTTCTTCTCGCTGACCGCAGGCGTCACTTTCAGAAACGCCTCGACACCGTCGCCGGCCTTGGTGCGCATGGCCAGGGAACTGCTGCCAGGCCCCTCCGCCGGCTTTCCATCTTCGAACACGCCCATCACCAGGTACGGCTTGTCGCCGCTGAGCTGAAGGCTGACCTGCGAGTACGGCCGCCCTTCGCGCGACACAGCCCCCTGCAGTTTGCTGGCCCCGCTGACGCCGTATTTGGTGCCGTCCCATCCGGTCACATCAAACGTCGCTGTGTGTTTGGCAACGCCCGGGCCTTCCAGCGTGAACTGGATGAAGGGTGCCTCTGCCGCGGCCTGAGAAGCCATCGCGAGGCCCACAGTCATGGCTGCGGCAGATCGAATGAGTCGTTTGAATCGCACTGCAAACCCTCCCGGCTGATGGTCGTCAGGAATGTAGCAGCAGCCGGACAAGACTAAAGGTACTGACTTGCCCTGCGAAATCACGTACTCGTGCCCGTTCCTCACCCTCCGGTGGCCGGGCAAGGCGATGACGGTACTGCGCCTTCGCGCAGCACGTTGTACGGATTGAGCGGGGCACCGCGCCACCAGCGCGGATCGGCTTCGAGCTTGAAGATCGCGAAGTGCAGGTGCGTTGCCTCGGCAGGCGCGTTGCCGGTGTTTCCGACGTAACCCACGAGCTCGCATCGCTTGAGCAGCTGGCCTTCGCGCAAACCCGGCGCGTAACTGTCGAGGTGCGCGTAGTAGTAGGCAAAGCGTCGTCCGGGGTCGTACTGATAGACGGTGATTCCTCCGCGCTTGCTGTTGAACAGCTTGGCCACCACACCATCCTCCACCGCCCGCACCGCAGTGCGCATTGGCGCTTCGATGTCGAGCGCTTCGTGCCCGCCCATCGAGCGCCCGTCGCCAAAGGTGTCGAGCAGCCTGGAAGCCGGCACCCCTGAGACGGGAATTGCCAGAGCGCGCGACTGCAGATCGGCAACATCCGCTGGCTCGACGACCACCGTGAGCGGAGCTTGCGGCTTTGGCGCGGCTGCAGGGACGGATTCGCGCTGTGGCGGGGGTGCCGACGCTGATTCCGTTTCAGCGTTGCATGCTGCGATCGGAAGGGTGGCCACGGCCGCCGCAACGGACAGCGCCGCTGTGGCACGGCGCGCGCTCGCGGTCAGGGCGTGGGGTTTGCCGGGGCACGACATCGCAGCAGTCCGACGGGGTTTTTTGTTCGAAGGACCCGGCTTCAGGGCCTCACTTCGACAATGAAGCCGGGCTTGACCAGCTTGGCCAATCGGTTGGCGTCCCAGTTGGTCATGTGGATGCAGCCATTCGTCTCTTCGTGGCCCAGCTTGGACGGCGCAGGCGTGCCGTGGATGCCCCAATGCGGCTTGCTCAACCCCAGCCAGATGTTGCCGACGGGGTTGTTGGGGCCCGGCGCCACCTCAACTTTTTCAGCGCCCTTCGGCGCGGTTTTCAGGATCGCCGGGTTGTAGGTGAAGCTGGGGTTGGGTATCTCGTTGATGATCTTGAGCTGGCCATTGGGCAGCGGGTCCTGAGCACCGCCGATGCTGATCGGAAACGCGGCAAGTACCTTGCGCTGCGCACCCAGCACCCACAGCGTCTTCGCCGACTTGTCGATCTCGATCAGCTTGGCCGCTCCCTCAACTGGGGGCTTGGGCGTCACGTCCGGTACGATGATTTCGTCTCCAGCCTTGAACTCGGTCGTGCGGCCGCGGTTCAGCTGGACCAGCATCGATTCGCTGAGATGGAACCGCTCGGCAAGGGCTTCGCGAACGCTTTCATAGTCCAGGGACTTGAGCTTGGCACGCTCAACCATGGCTGCCGGCGTGGCCGTGAACGGGCCCGCGACATCACTGGCCGTCAGCGTGTGAAGCTTGAATGCCGCGCCACTGTCGCCTGCTTCAAGCGCCTGCGCCGTGGCGGCATCGAGCCTGCCGCTGGTCTTCAATCCATTGGCCATCTGGAAAGCGGTGACCGAGCGCGTCAGGTTGCGCCCCTGTCGGCCGTCGATCTCACCGGGCGAGAACCAGGCACGATCGAGCAACACCTGCGCGCGGGCAATCGCCTTTGCACCGACCACCTTGTTCCCCTTACCTTCCACCAGCGACGAGGCATTGAGCGAGTCGACGGTCAGCGCGCTGGCCGATGCGGCCTTGGTCGCCGGTTTGGCGGCGGCCGGCAGAACGGTCGGCACGCCAAACGACAAAACGGCGGCGACAACGGTGAATCGGGCAGCGGACAAGTGCATGGCAGACTTTCGCGGCGACGAAAAGTGGACGGTTGGATCGCGACGAACGTCCCCGATGGGTTGCTGTCGACGATGCCGGAACCTTACGAGCACTGCCCCGCGCTGTCTGTAGGCCTTTGCCTCACCGCCGCACAGTACGCCGCTATGGATCTGCCGTGACGTCTATCGAAGGTGGATGTTGCCGCCGCCGAACAGGCCGAGCAAGCCGATGACGATCAGGTAGATCGCCACGATGTAGTTGAGCAGACGCGGCACGACGAGGACGAGAATCCCTGCCACAAGTGAAACCAACGGGCCGATCGCCAGGGTCGTGTTCATGGTGACTGCATTCAATGATGCAAGCCCGTGCCCTGCAAGTCAGGGTTGTCGGCAGGCACGGTCTCGAGTGCCGAGCGCAACAGCTTGTAGCGAACCGGGGAACACTCAGTCTGTGCGCTGTCGCACCAAATCTGCCCGGCAGGCGCGCGAAGCTTCCAGCGCCTGAACCAGGGGCGTCATGATCGCGAAAGCGTATTGCCGG
>JBBRID010000366.1:0-4375 GCA_038221635.1 Burkholderiales bacterium | reverse complement strand
AGCGCCGCGCGATCCGGTCAATCCATCGGATACATCGCGCGAGCCGTCCTCGGTGATGATTTCATAGGGGCGGGTGGTGCCGACTTTCGGTGTGACAGAGATTCGCGTGGTGGTGCCGCGCACCTTCAATTCTTCGATTTTCGAGCCTTCGTCTTCGATCACCTGGCGCTGAAGATTGGGTTCGGCGCGAGCTTCGGCCGGCGGTGGCGGCGTTTCGGCCGGCGGCGGAGTCTGCGCCAGGATAGGCCCGGTGAAAAGGGCCAGGAGTAGGGGAGTCAGGCGCGTCATGGGGTGCATTTTATCGATGCCGGTAGCTGGCCCGGCGTGCGAGCATGCACACCGATGGTTGCCCGCTATTTTGCCCCTTGTCGACGGCGCTGCGGGCAGAATCGGCAAAGCCCGCACAATGACTCCATGAGTGACCGATCTATACCTCGTACGCTGCTGCTCGTCGACGGCTCCAGCTACCTTTATCGCGCCTATCACGCGCTACCGAACCTGCGTGGCCCGGGTGGCGTGCCGACGGGTGCGCTGCACGGCATGGTGGCGATGTTGCAAAAGCTGCGTGAGCAGTTTCCGGCTGAACATGCGGCGTGTGTCTTCGATGCCAAGGGCCTGACGTTTCGCGACGACTGGTATCCGCAATACAAGGCCAATCGGTCGCCGATGCCCGACGATCTGGTCGCGCAGATCGCGCCGATTCACGAGGTGGTGGCGCTGCTCGGTTGGCCGGTGCTGGAGGTGCCGGGCGTGGAGGCCGACGACGTGATCGGATCCCTGTGCCGGGTCGCCGCCGAGCAAGGGTATTCGGTGGTCGTGTCGACTGGCGACAAGGATCTGGCTCAACTGGTCACGACGCAGGTGACGCTCATCAACACGATGAGCAACGAACGCCTCGACGAGGCCGGTGTGCTGAGCAAGTTCGGCGTGCCACCGTCACGCATCGTCGACTACTTGAGCCTGATGGGCGACACCGTCGACAACGTCCCCGGCGTCGCCAAGGTGGGCCCGAAGACCGCCGCGAAATGGATCGCCGAACACGGCTCGCTCGACGGTGTGATCGCTGCAGCCGCTGGCGTCAAGGGTGCGGTTGGCGACAACCTGCGCCAGGTGCTCGATTGGTTGCCGACCGGCCGCAAGCTGGTCACCGTCAAGACCGATTGCGATCTCTCGGCGCAGATCGCCGGCTGGCCGACGGTCGACTCGCTGGCTTGGCGAGAGCTCGATGTAGCGGGCCTGCTCGATTTCTACGAGCGCAATGGGTTCAAGTCGTTCCGGCGCGAACTCGACAGGCAGGTGCCATCGGGCGGCAATTCTGACCCGATTGCGTCGATGGCTTCCATTGCGTCGATTGCGCCGCCCGCGCTGGCCGCCGCCCCGATCGAGCGTCGTTTTGAGACCGTTACAACTCCTGACCGATTGACGGCATGGATAGCGAGGATTGCGGTAGCACCAATGACCGCGATCGATACCGAGACCGATTCGCTGGATGCGATGCGGGCCCGGCTGGTCGGCATCTCGCTGAGCGTCGCGGCGGGGGAAGCTGCCTACATACCGATCGCACACGACTATGCCGGTGCGCCGGAGCAACTGTCTCAGGAGGTTGTGCTGGCGCAGCTGGGGCCCTGGCTCGAAAACCCGGCTGCTGCCAAGCTGGGGCAAAACGTCAAATACGACTTGCACGTCTTTGCCAACGCCGGCATCGCAGTCCGCGGTTATCTGCATGACACGATGTTGCAGAGTTATGTGCTCGAAGCGCACAAACCGCATGGTCTGGAAAGCCTGGCCGAGCGGCACCTAGGCCGTCGCGGGCTGAGTTATGAAGAGCTGTGTGGCAAGGGCGCGCAGCAGATCGGGTTCAGCCAGGTCGATATCGAGCGGGCGTCAGAATATTCTTGCGAAGACAGCGAGATGTGCCTGCATGTGCACCAGACCCTGTGGCCGCAACTCGAGGCAACTCCGGCCTTGCGCGATCTGTACCGCAACATCGAAATGCCGGCGGCGATGATCCTGCAGCGCATCGAACGACACGGCGTTCTGATCGACCCGCTGGCCCTTGCGACGCAAAGCCAGCAACTTGGCGAGCGCATGGTCAAGCTCGAGCAGGACGCCTATGCGCTGGCGGGCCAGCCGTTCAACATGGGCTCGCCGAAACAGATCGGCGAAGTGCTGTTCAAGCAGCTCGGCCTGCCTGTCAAGAAGACGACAGCGTCAGGGGCGCCGTCGACCGACGAAGAAGTTCTGGCCGAACTGGCGGCCGACTATCCGTTGCCGGCGCGCATTCTTGAACACCGCAGCCTGGCCAAGTTGAAGGGCACCTATACCGACAAGCTGCCGCTGATGGTGAACCCGTCGACCGGCAGGGTCCACACCACCTACGCGCAGGCAGTAGCGGTGACCGGGAGGCTGGCCAGCAACGATCCCAATCTGCAGAATATTCCGATCCGCACGGTCGAAGGACGGCGGGTCCGCGAGGCATTCATCGCGCCCCCGGGCCACCGGATCGTCAGCGCCGACTATTCGCAGATCGAGCTGCGCATCATGGCGCACATCAGCGAGGATCCGGGCCTGCTGCGCGCCTTCGAAGAGGGCATGGACGTGCACCGCGCGACCGCCAGCGAGGTCTTCGCGGTCGCGCCGGAATCGGTCAGCAGCGAGCAGCGACGCTATGCCAAGACCATCAATTTCGGTCTCATCTACGGCATGGGTGCATTTGGCCTGGCGCAAAGCCTGGGCATCGAGCGCAGCGCGGCAGCCATCTACATCGAGCGATATTTCCAGCGTTTTGCCGGTGTCAAACACTACATGGAGGAAACCCGTGCGTTTGCGCGCGCGCATGGGTATGTCGAAACCATGTTCGGGCGTCGCATCTATCTGCCCGAGATCACCGGCGGCAGCGGCCCGCGCAAAAGTGGCGCTGAACGTCAGGCCATCAACGCGCCGATGCAGGGTTCGGCGGCCGATCTGATCAAGCTGGCGATGATCGCATTGCAGGCGGCGATCGACGACGAGCAGCGCGCCACCCGGATCGTCATGCAAGTGCACGACGAGCTGGTCTGCGAGGTTCCGGAGCTTGAACTCGACTGGGCCCGCGAGGCGATCCCGCGCTTGATGGCCTCGGTTGCGAGCCTGAAGGTGCCGCTGCTGGCCGAGGTCGGGGTCGGCGCCAACTGGGAGCAGGCGCACTGAACCGACACTTGCGCGTCGAACCTTTTGCGTCGTGGCAGGGATCGAAAGCGTGGTCCAACCGGCCGAAATTGGCAGCCTTCCAACACTACGCGTGCGAAGGGTGCAAAGCCAATAGCTGGACGTTGACCGAGTCATTTTCGTCACCGACCCAGATGGCACCATCCTGCACGGTGACCTGCAACTGCATGCCGCGTTTTGCCAATCTGCCCAATGCGCTGCTCTGCTCGGCAGGCAACTGCCAGACGCGCAGGTTGCGCGCGCGCGCAACCTTGCCTGCAATGCCGTTCCACCAGATCGGAGTCCCCGGGCTGTAGGCGATCACACTCACCTGCTCGGAACGACCGCAGGCTTTCAAGACGCGCCTGTCGTCGGGCTGGCCGATATCGATCCAGTGGACGATCTGGCCCGTAAGGTCCTTTTGCCACAGGTCGGGTTCGTCGTTGTCCCACAGACTTTTGGCCAGCTCGAGCTGACCGCGCTGATCGTCCTTTGCCAAGTACAGGGCGAGCGCAAGCAGGCGGACCATCATTCGCTCGTCGGTCTCAGATGGGTGTCTGGCGATCGTCACGCTGTGATCGGTGTAAAGCGCGCGATCCATGTCCGCGATCTGCAGGCTGGCTTTGTGAATGGTGGCTTTGAGCGCCATGGAATGGGTCCGGTGGTCGACGACCTTGCGTCGGGGATCGAGAGGGGACGACAATCGTCGCTTCTGATTCTCTCCTGCGGCAACTGAATGGCCCTCAAGAAGTTCGACCTCGCGAAAAACATGGGCAAGAAGCTCGAGGGGCAGCGCAAAGGCGCGACCATTCCCGGCCGATTCGGCGAAGCATCGGCGAGCTTGCCGGATCGACGCGAGCAGCGCCGGCGCGATGCCGCGGCTGGTCTGGTGCCGTTCGCGTGCAAGCTGCCCACGGATTTGATCGATGGCTTGCGAGAGCGTTCGCTCGAGCACCCGGCGGGATTGAATTCGATGCTCGAAGAAATGCTTCGACACGCGCTGGAGCGGCAGAAGTCGTAACGCCTGGGTAGCCCGTGCCCGCTCAGGGGCCCGATGCCAGAATCGCCTGTCGTCGCGGCTACAAGGTCCCAAATGCCAACGGCCGCTCTGCGAGCGGCCGTTGGCAGGTCAAAGAATTGATCCCTTATGCCGGGTCTTTGTTCATCTTTTTGTTGTCATACTTGTTAT
>JBBRID010000365.1:0-4382 GCA_038221635.1 Burkholderiales bacterium | reverse complement strand
GGATGCCCTTGGTCTTCAGGTCGGCGAGTTTTTCAATCGTCGCCATCACCTCGTCGGGCCGAATCGCGACGGGTGCAGCCGCAGCCGCAGCCGTTGCGGCGTCGGCCGCCGGCCGGCCTTGCAAACCCTGCGACAGCTGCTGCGCCATCACCTGCCCCAGCGCCACGCCGGCACCGAGACCCATCGCATCGCCGGCAATACCGCCCCCGCCATTGCCAGAGCCTTCGGCAAATTTCGGAATCGCCTGCGCGGTCTGGTATTGCATGAACTTGCCCATGTCGTTGCCGACCATGCCCATGCCGATCTTCTGGTCGAGGATCTTCTGCAGTTCCTCGGGCAGCGAGACGTTCTGCACCGTCACCGCCTCCAGCTTCAGCCCGATCAACCCGAATGCCGGCCCGGTGACCTCCTTCAGCTGCGCAGCGAATTCAACCTGGTTGGCCGCCAGATCCAGGAAGGCGACGCCACTGCTGGCCACTGCATCGGAGATGTGCTGCAGCATCAGCGCGCGCAGCTGGCCGTCGAGCTCCTCGACGGTGTAGCGGTCGCGGGTACCTGAAATTTCGGTGTGGAACAGTTTCGGGTCGACGATGCGATAACTGTAGTTGCCGAAGGCACGCAGCCGCACGGCACCGAAGTCCTTGTCGCGGATCGTCACCGGCTGGGTGGTGCCCCAGCGCTGGTCGACCTGTTGCCGGGTGCTGAAAAAATAAACGTCGCTCTTGAACGGGCTCTGGAACAGCTTGTCCCAGTTCTTCAGGTACGTCAGCACCGGAATGGTCTGCGTCGTGAGCTTGTACATGCCGGGGCCGAATACATCGGCCACCTTGCCCTCGTTGACGAAAACCGCCATCTGGCTTTCACGCACGGTCAACGAGGCGCCATACTGGATCTCGTTGCCGGCCATCGGAAACCGCCAGGCCAGCGTACCGTCGGCGGACTCGGTCCATTCGAGGATGTCAATGAACTGTTTCTTGATGAAATCCATCAAAGCCATGACTCAGCTCCTTTTCAACGCAGGGCGGGTGTGCAACGAATAATACGACCGAAGGATCAACGCGGCGCTGCGCCGAAGAAGGTGGGCTTGGATGGCTTTGCAAACGCGGGGAACGAATCTGGCCGTGATCGGCGCCGGGCCGGTCGGGCTGGCGCTGGCGTTGTTCGCAGCCCAACGGCTGCCGACGGCACGCATCAGCGTGTTTGATGCGCGGCCGCTGGACAAGGATGTGAGCGCCGACGGCCGCACGTTGGCGCTGTCGCTGGGCAGTGTGCAGATGCTCGATTGGCTGGGCGTTTGGCGGTCGGCCGGGGCCGGCGGGCCGGCAACCATCGAGCTGGCCGCCCAGGCGATCACCGAGGTTCATGTGTCGCAACAGGCGCCGTCGCTGGGCGGTGGTGCGCTGGGCCCGTTCATCGAATCGCTGATCGGCGAGCCGGAGGTGCGGATCCGCGCAGCCGACGAAGGTGTCGATCAGCTCGGCGCCGTCTTGCCTTATGGCGCACTGGTTGCGCCACTGCAGCAGGCCTGGCTGGCGCTTTGCGAGGCTCAGCCGCAACGCCTGAGCAGCCGCTTCGGCACACCGGTGGCAGCACTGAAACAGTCATTCAACACGGTCGAGGTCGACGCCGGCATCGCCGACAGCTTCGATCTGGCGGTGGTGGCCGAAGGCGGCGTATTTGCCGATCAGGCGCGCAAGGCGGTAACGCACGACTACCGGCAGAACGCGTGGGTGGGCACGGTCGAACTGCCGCAGGCGCGACCCGGCGTGGCCTACGAACGTTTTACCCGCCACGGCCCGGCGGCCCTGCTGCCGCTGCGCGGTGGCAAGGCGGCGCTGGTGTGGTGTGTCGACCGCGACGACGATCCGGTGGCCGAGCTCGACGATGCACAACGCCAACTGGTGTTGTCGACGCTGTTTGCGCCCGAGGTCGGACCGATTGCGAATGTATCGCCGCTGAAGTGTTTTCCGCTCGGCCTGAACGCCGAGCGCAGCCTGACCGATGGCCGAATCGTACGCATCGGCAACGCGGCGCAGACGCTGCACCCGGTGGCGGGTCAGGGGCTGAACCTGGGGCTGCGCGACGCCCACGAGCTGGTCAGCGCGCTGTCGAGAACCGACGACATCGCTGCTGCGTTGCGCCGCGTCGAATGGCAACGCGCCCCCGACCGCTGGGCCATGATCGCTGCCACCGACTTCCTGGCCCGCAGCTTTACCTGGGCATTGCCCGGCGCCGGAACCGCACGCGGGCTGGGGATGGCCGCGTTGCAGGCGATGGGGCCGCTCAAATCGTTGATCGCGCGGCGGATGATGTTCGGCTCGCGCTGAGGTTGAAGCAGCAGGATCAGTAATGATCCCTGCACGCGGCAACCAGGACGGTGCCCCGCTCGATGGCGTAGACCAGCCGATGGGTATCGTCGATTCGGCGCGACCAAAACCCTGCCAACTGATGTTTCAGTGGTTCGGGCTTGCCGATCCCGGCAAACGGCTCGCGCTGAATGGCGCGAAGAAGCTCGTTGATGCGTCTCAGCGTCTTCTTGTCCCGAGCCTGCCAATAGAGGTAATCTTCCCAGGCGATGTCAGAGAACTTGATCGGCATCGATCAACTCGTGCTCGGTGCCCGCCCCGGCACGCAGCTGGTCGACAGCGCCCATCAGGCGTTTCGCGCGCTTCGGATCGCGCAGCAGATAGGCCGTTGCTTCGAGGGCGTTGTAGTCGTCCAGGGCCATGATCACAACCGGTTTACCACGCTGTGTCGTCACGATCACCGGGGCGTGATCCTCGTTCACCGTGCGCATCACCTCTGCGAGGTTGGCGCGGGTATGACTAAAGGTCAGAGCGTCCACTGAAAGCATCCCATCTGCTGAATAGATTGTACAAAGAATAGCACATAGTTGCCAGGCGTTTCAACCGCTTTATCGACCTAGCAGGGCAGCTTCGCCTCAGCGCCTCACGCGCCGCCGATAATCGCGCCCCATGTCGCTGGCCATCTTCGTCAAGCTCCTGGCATTGGTCGCGGTGGTGGCGATCGGATACGTGGTCGGCCGTGCGCGCTGGCTGAGCCCCGACAGCGAGGACGCCGACCCGGCGCGAACGCTGTCGTACGCGGCTTTCTACATCTTCGTGCCGGCACTGCTGTTTCGCACCACGGCGCGGCTCGACCTGCAAACATTGCCGTGGCGGATCCTGATCGCCTTCTTCCTGCCGATCGCGGTCGCGATGATCGGCGTCTATGCCTGGCAGCGTTACTGGAACCGCAAGGAGCGGCTGCCCGTGGCTGCGCCGGCCACACGGGCGATGTCGGCCGGATTCGGCAATACAGTGCAGGTCGGCATCCCGATGGCAGCCGCGCTGTTCGGCGAGGCGGGCCTGGCGATCCACATCACGGTGGTCAGCCTGCACGCACTGACGCTGCTGACACTGATGACCACGCTGGTCGAACTGGACCTGGCGCGTGAACACGTCAAGGCCAGCGGCTCAGGCAATCTGTGGGCCACTCTGCGCACTACCGTGCGCAACACCGTGATCCATCCGGTGGTGCTACCGGTCGTCGCTGGAATGCTGTGGAATTTCACCGGTTGGCCGTTGCCCGAGGTCGCCGACGAGTTGTTGCAGATGCTCGGACAGGCGGTGGTGCCGCTGTGCCTGGTGTTGATCGGCATTTCGCTGGCCTACTACGGCATCGGCGGCTCGGCCCGCAGTGCACTCATCATCAGCGCAGTCAAGTTGCTGGTGATCCCGCTGCTGGTACTGATTTTCGCGCGCTGGGGCCTCGGCCTGCGCGGTATTCCGCTGGCGGTCGTGGTGATGGCAGCGGCCTTGCCGGTTGGCTCCAACCCGCTGATTTTTGCGCAGCGATACAACACGCTGCAGTCCGAGACCAGCACCGCGGTCCTCGTTTCCACCGTCGCCTTCGCAGTGACGGCGCCGCTGTGGCTGCTGGTCTTGGCCTGGCTGGGGTGAATGCGTGAATGCGTGAATGCGTGAATGAACGTCGCAAACATCGTCTGGCCTTTTGAGGTTTGCGACAATCACCAGATGACCGCCAACCAGCTTGCAGCCACCATCGCCCATGTGGGCGCCGCCGCGCGGGCGGCCTCGCGCCAGATGGCGCGAGCGTCCACGGCTGCCAAGAATGAAGCCCTGCTCGCGCTCGCACGGCGCCTGCAGGGCGATCCCGGCACGCTGCGGGCCGCCAATGCACGCGACATCGAAGCGGCCGTGCAGGCCGGGCTCGCTGCGCCAATGGTCGATCGCCTGCGCCTGACCGACAAAGTGCTGGCCACCGTGGCCGAGGGCTGCCAGCAGATTGCCGCAATGCCCGACCCGGTGGGCGAGATCAGCGGCGTCAAACGCCAGCCCTCGGGCATCAGCGTGGGCCAG